>CAJXRJ010000703.1 GCA_913058555.1 uncultured bacterium | reverse complement strand
GAGATCATGCCTAGTCTCGTGGGCTCGGAGATGTGTATAAGAGACAGGGGTGGCTCTGCCTGTCTCTCTGCGTGAACCTCGGGCTTCTGGCCTACTTCAAGTACTTCAACTTCGGGATCGATTCGCTCAACGCGATCTTCGCTGCCTTTGACGGGCCGGCGTTGAGCTTCGCGGAGGTGGTGCTGCCGGTTGGCATCTCGTTCTACACGTTCCAGACCCTGAGCTACTCGGTGGACATCTACCGGGGCGACGCGCAGCCTGCGAAGTCGCTGGGCGACTTCATGTGCTACGTCGCGATGTTCCCGCAGCTCGTGGCGGGACCGATCGTGCGCTACTCGTCGGTGGCGGATCAGCTGCACAGCCGCACGCACACCCTTCCAAAGTTCTACCGCGGGGTCTTGAGCTTCCAGGCGGGGCTCGCGAAGAAGGTGCTCGTGGGGGACGTCCTAGGTCAGCTCGCCGACGCGGCGTTTGCGACGTCGGATCTCAGCCCTGCCCATGCATGGCTTGGGGCGCTTTGCTACACGTTCCAGATCTACTTCGACTTCTCCGGGTACTCGGACATGGCGATTGGGCTGGGGCTGATGATCGGATTCCGTTTCCCGATCAACTTCGATCAGCCGTATCGCTCCAAGAGCATCACGGATTTTTGGCGGCGCTGGCACGTGTCCCTGTCGTCGTTCCTGCGGGACTATCTCTACGTGCCACTGGGCGGCAATCGCAAGGGGCCCTTTCGCACGTACCTCAACCTCAGCGCCACGATGCTGATCGGCGGCCTTTGGCACGGGGCGAATTGGACGTTCATCGCCTGGGGGGCGTACCAGGGATTCTGGCTGATCGTGGAGAGGCTCATGGGCAAGCGCTCGCTCTTCGGGTGGTTGCCGCGACCGGGGCAGGTGGCGGGCACGTTCGTGCTCGTGGTCTTCGGCTGGGTGTTCTTCCGGGCGGAGAGCATCGGCGCGGCGATGGACTACTTCGCCGCGATGTTTGGGGCCGACCTTGGTGTGCCGGCCGTGGGTGAACTTCCCCTGCGGAGGATCCACGCGTTGGCGCTCTTGGCGGGAGCTGCGTGCCTGTGGGTGTTCCCCACGACGCAGTCGCTCATCCGCTCGCCGCGCGCCGTGTGGGTCTTGGTGCTCCAGGGGATCTTCTGGATCGCGCTCCTGCAGCTTCACCATGTCAGCCACGTCCCGTTCCTATACTTTCAGTTCTGATCGTGATGGTGGGAACAGGACAGCGCAGCCGCGGAGGGCTGGTCGTCATTGACGAAGGGTGGGGCCCCAGTGGGCTCTCTCCGTGGCTGGGTAGGCTGGTCCTCGCGCTGACCGGGGTCCTCGTTGTGGGCACCGGGGTGGTGGACCTTCTTCTGCCCCTTGAACGGCCGAAGCTGCTCGGGACCGAGCTGGCGGAGGACGAAGCCGATCGCGAAGCGGCGACGCTTTGGGATGGCTCAGCGGCGCGTCTTTTTGAACGCGACTACGAACTCACCTCGCGGGTCCGCCGCACGGCTTCAGATCCCTACGGCCGCTTCTTGATGCGCTACTTGCACGAGACCAGCGGGTCTGTGCTCATGGGGTCCGACGGCATGCTCTTCGCCCGGGACCGCATGGACTATCCCACCGATGAACCGGACGCTGGGCAGCGCCGCTCGGCGGAGTTGATCCGCGCCGTGGAGCGGCGGTTCGCGGGCCACGGGGTGCGCTTCATCGCGCTGCCCCTGCCACGCAAGGCTGTGATCGAGCGAGATCGGTTGCCGCTAGGCGTGAGGCCAATGGCGCAGCTCGATCGCGGTATGGTCGATGCGATTCGCGGGACGGGGGTCGAGGCCATTGACGTTCCAGGGGCCTTCGAGGGCTGGGAGGGCGCACCGCTCTTTCGGGCCGCCGACACCCACTGGACCACCGAAGGCATGCGCCTCGCAGCGGAGGTGGCGGCACGGGAGAGCGGCTTGATCGTTCCGGAGGAGAGGCGCTTTGGCCGGCTCTTCGATGCTTCTGAATTCCAAGTGCCCAAGCGGGGGGATCTGCTCAGGCGACTTGGCCTGAAGGCCCGGGGGCATGATCCGCGGGATTATGACGGCGGCGCCACCGTCGTCCAGGTCCGTGAGGGGAGTGACCGGGAGCAACTCCAGGCGTTCCGCGACCGGCGGCGCGAGGCTTGGCTCCTCACCGGAACGAGCTACAGCACGACGTTCTTCCCAGGGTTCGTGGCCCACTACACCGGCCGTCCGGTTGTGCAAGGAGGGCAAGAGGCGGTGCTGACCTATCAAGCGCTCGCTGACGCCCTCGTCAAGCCGCCCTACGGCAAGGACGAATCAGGTGTCCGGACGCTGCCTCCCGTCATCATCGCGGAGTTCCCCGGACACCATCTTCTGCGCCCCAGTCGAACGCTCGACTATTGGACCTATCCACCCGGCGTTCTCGACGTTCTCGAGCTTGTGCCGGCCCGGTGGTCAACGCCCCTTGCGGAGGGGGTCAGCGCCATGGTTCCTGGGGTGGCCCCAGGTGATTTCCGAGAGCTGAGTCGGGCCCGTGAAGTGGCGGTGCGACAGCCCGGTTCACTAGTTCATTCAGGGGACGGAACCCTTGAGCTTGTCCTCGACTTGGAGGTCACGGAGCCGGGCGTGGAGCTGGTCCTCATCTGCGGCGACTTCGTCCATTCGGCCGCGCTCGCGAAAGGGCGATTGACGCACCGATTCCCCCTCATGGGCGACGGTCAACTCGCCCAGGGCGTCCAGGTGATGCTGAAGGAGAAGTCTGGAGCTTCCGCCGCGGTGCACAGGGCGGATCTCGAGATCAACGGCACAGTGGTCCAAGGCGCGACCTTTGAGATGCCCGGCTGCGAGACGCTCGAAGGCGGGGCAGGGCTTCGGCAGGAGTTTCGGCTGGAGCGTCCCGTGGAACTCGACCGATACGACTGCTTCGTCCTCGGAGGGGGTGGTTGTTTCCCGCTGCGGGAAGGAACGGTCCAGTGCTTTCTCGGGACCCAGCCCGTTGGGAAGCCCTGGCGCGTAGAGGGGGTCGCGCAGTCCGCGGATTGGGCGCTCAGCCTAGGTGGAATCGCGGGGCAGGCGATGGACCGCGTGGTCCTTGAGGGCCGCTTCGAGCGCAAAAGGCCCGGCTGGGTTGGAGGGGCGCAGTTGTTTGAGGACGCTTGCCTCATGGGGCTCCGTGGGGCGTCGGCTCGCCGCGGGGTCGGGCCCATCCACCTACCCGACTGACGCCGCGTGGATTTGACGGGTCGGTGACAACTCACGGCAGGGGCCCCTTACCGTCAACCCTTGCCCACGGCCTGGCTCTTCTGGCGGTAGCCCTCTTCGATCGCTGGCCGATAGGGGAGCGATGCTCCGCGTTGCATGTGCCAGGCGGCATGACTCTGGGCGCGCCGCCCACCAGGCCCTGGCCTCGATTCGCTGTCCGGATCTCGCGTGGATCTTCGAGGTCCCGCGCAGCACCGTCCCTCCACTTCCTCCTCAGATGTCAACGACGGCCGGTCAGGTGAAGGGGGGGGAGGGCCTCGTGGAGGTCGACGAAGATTGGGGCCGCGGGGGCGCCACGCTCCCTGGACGGATCGCCGCCCGATGCGTTGCTGGATTCACGATCCTCAGCTTCGCCGGGATCCTCTTGGGAACGGGGGCCATGAATCTAATTCGGCCGAAGGCGCCGCCGATTCTCCTCGGGGAGGAACTCGAGCAGGATCAGGCGAGGCGCGCATCGGCGAACCTATGGGATGGGTCGCGGGCGCGGCTGTTCGAGAGCGACTATGCGTTGACGTCTCCCGTTCGTGAGCGCACCGCCCGCTCCTACAGCCAGTTCCTCCTCGAACGCCTCGACGAGACCAGCGGCTCGGTGCTGATCCTGTCTCTTATACACATCTCCGAGCCCACGAGACTAGGCATGATC
>CAJXRJ010000702.1 GCA_913058555.1 uncultured bacterium | reverse complement strand
CGCCAAAACTGCCACTTTGGATCTCTTATCCTCTCGGTGGTCCTTCGAGTTGCCGCGCCGTTCCTCGGCAGATTCCCTCCTTTCCGAGACTTGGGAGGACGCGCTGTCGCAGGCGGTACTTGGACCAACGCCGCGATGAGACAGTCGGCATGGCGCCCCTACGCACTCGTCAGGCATGTCGGGTAATCTCTCCATTGGCTGTTGCCAGCACCTTCTCAAGAGATTCGATATGCGCCACCCATCCCTTCGCTCACTCGCAGTCCTCTCAAGCGTGAGCGCCTTTGCCCTGATGTCCATGGCACCGGCGACCGGTCAGGTCATCGTGCCGGGGTGGGGTTATCCGATCTTCCAGGAGAACTTCGATGGGGTGGGGATCGACCAGGGGATCTGGGAAGTAGCCAACTGGGCAGGCAGCAACAACAACGAAGCGCAGTACTACCACCCGGGGCAGGTCTCCGTGTCAGGCGGAGGGCTTCACCTTCGGGCCGACAGGGATCCAAGCTGGAGCACGGGCCGGGAGTTCAAGTCCGGGCTGGTGCGGACCTGGCAGGAGTGGAGCTACGGCCGAGTCGAGGTGCGAGCGAAGCTTCCGTATGGGCAGGGGTTCTGGCCGGCGATTTGGTTGCTGCCTCGAGGGGCATCCTGGCCCGCCGGAGGTGAGATCGACATCATGGAAGCGCGCGGCGATCTTCCGTGGCGCATGAGCAGCGCGCTGCATTGGGGATGGGATCCAGCCTCACATCAGTATGTCTCCCAGGCGTACGAGAGCGGCGCCAACTTCCAGGCTGGTTACCACAACTACGCGGTCGAATGGGACGTCGGTACGGTTGGCTTCTACGTGGACGGTGTCGAGCACATGCGTGTCTACGAGCCGGCCGTTGGCATCCCTGGAACGGCCAAGAGCATCGTGCTGAACCTCGCCGTCGGCGGGGATTACTCCGGGTACCCCGACGGGAGCACACCTTTCCCGGCCAACTTCGACATCGACTACGTGCGCGTCTGGCAGCGTTCGACACCAACGCCCCCGCCGTCGTCGCTGATCCGTGATCCGGGATTTGAGGAGGCTGGTGGAGCGATGGCCGATTGGCCGCGGTACGGAAACGTCAACGGCAACGTCCACTCGGACTGGGGGACTCCCCTGGACGGTGAACGGTCGCTGAAGATGTTCGGCCAGTTCAATGGACAAGAGAACTACTCCGGCGCGTTCCAGAACCTGGCGATCAGCGGTGGCGAGCGCTTCACTACGGGCGCCCATGCGCTGACAAGGTCGGAAGACTCGATCGCCGGCACCGCCAACGAGGCGATCATGAAGCTCGAGTTCTACAGCGTGCCCGGGGCGGCGTATGGCTCGCCGTTCTTCCTGGGCGAGTCGACGGTTATCATTGCCGATGGCAACTCACCCGAAGACACGTGGTCGTACACTGAACTCACGGCGACAGCTCCGGGCAATTCAGTGGAGGCGCGAGTCACCTTTCAGTTCAAACAGCCAGCTACGAACCCGGGTGGGGCGGTCTTCGTCGACAGCGTGACCCTCGAGTCAGCGGGAGCCATCGGGGGCAACTACTGTGGCCCGGCCGTGCCGAACTCCACAGGAGCGAGCGCATCCATGGGCGCGATGGGATTCGACCGGGCCAGTCTCAATGATGTGGCTCTGACCGCCTCCAATCTGCCGATGGGCCAGTTCGGGTTCTTCCTCGTATCTGCCGAACAGGCGTTCTTTCCCGGGCTCAACGGCAACAGCAATGGCAACCTCTGCTTGGGGGGATCGATCGGCCGGTTCATCGCCTCAGGCCAGGTCCTCTCCTCGGGCACAGGGGGCACATTCACGCTGCCCCTTGACCTGAACGCCATCCCGCAAGGCCCGGGTACGAGCCAAACAACCCCTGGCCAGACCTGGAACTTCCAGGCCTGGTTCCGTGACACCGTCGGCGTCGGCTCGAACCTCACCGATGGCATCGAAGTCCTGTTCCGGTGATGTGGATGGAACGGTCAACTCACGTTGACGGACCATCCCTGACACTTGTGAACTGTCGCTCCTGACGGCCGCACGCCTACCCTGTTCGAATGCGCCCGTAAGACCCAAGAACGAGAGTCGGCCACGGGAACTGGCGACTCCCCCGTGATCACTCCGCGACATCTTGCAAAGTGGGCAACGCTGCCATACCTCGGGGGCCTGGTGGGCGGGGCATGGCGGTACGTGATAATCTCCAACGCAAGCTGGTCGCGACGGTGCCCTCGCCCGAGTTTGCACGCGCCGTCGTTGCCACCTCCGCCAATCGCTGATCCCGCGCCGGCTTTCACCATGCATTGCGACGTATGCCTCCGCGGGGATCGCTCCAGAGTCTCGAGCACGGACAGAGGACCCGATGGACCTGGTTAGCCTCCTCCTGCTGGCTGTCGTCGATAGCATCAACCCGTCGGCTATCGTCGTCACGCTGACCCTGATCTCGATCGGCCGATCGCCGATCCACGTCGCGCTGTACATCGCCGCAGTCTTCGTGACGTACCTGACGGTGGGGTTTCTGGCACTGCTGGGCATCGACTCCCTGCTCCCGCCGCTGGGAGACATCCTGCGGAGCCGGCCCGGCCTGATCGGTCAGTGTCTGACCGGTGCCGCACTCCTCGTTTTCGCCCTGCGGGCGAAGCCGGAACCGGCTCCCATGGACATCCGGAGCACCAGCGCCGCGGGTACCGGTGCCGCGATCATCGCGCTGGGCGTTGGCGTGACTTTGCTCGAGATGCCCACTGCGATTCCCTACCTCGCCGCGATCGCCATATTGACTGCTGGGGAGCTCGGTCTTGAACAATGGGCGCCCCTGCTCGTCGGCTACAACGTCATTTTCGTCTCGCCTCTGTGCCTGCTGCTCGCCGGACACGTCGTCCTGGGAGATCGATTCGGGGACAGGTACGAAGCCTTCAGAGCACGTCTGGAGCAAGGGGCGCGGACGACGACCCTTTGGGTCCTTGGGATCGTCGGCAGCCTGCTCGTGTCCACCGGCGTGATCGAGTACGCCTTCCGGTATGGCTCCTAGTGTCAGGAACTACGCCCATCTCGTGGCGGGTGTAGACGTAGATCGGAATCCCCGTGTCGCAGAAGATCTCGTTCACGAGCGGGCCGACCCCCTCCCAATCAAGACCACCCACGGCGGTGGCGAGCCGCGCAATCGCGAGGACCTCGATGTTCTCGGCCTTGACCTACTTCGCCAACGACTGAAGCGCTCGACGAAGTTGACGGCACCGGGGGTGAGGTGCGGGAGCGGCTCTGCACGGGCGGGAAGCGATCCAAAGTGCGAGGTCTGGTCGCGTTGCAGGGAGTGGGCGGGGGCGGGTGTGGAGGCTTTGAGCTTGGATGACGGGCCTCGCACCAGGCGGCGGTACGGTTCGGGTGATGGACGCACCGCTGGCCCGTACTTCCCATCATCCGATGGGTGGGCGTGGTAGTTTCCCCCATGCTGGAAGCGGCCAATGTTGGCCCTCTTCCGCGTGCCGAATGGCCCCGCCTCCCCTGTTTCGAGACCGCCGCATGCCCCAAATTCCACCGCTGACCGCGCTGCTGACAGCCGCTGCGCTTCCGCTGCTCCACTCATGCCAGGTAGACCAGCGGTCCTCTGGACAGCCCGCCGTCGCGACGGGCGAGGCCCTTGAGGGGGAATTCACCGAGCAGGAGAGACCCGAGGAAGTCGCCCGCGTCCACAGGGACGCCATGCGCCGCATCCACCGCGCTCTGCACCGCGCTGGTCGCCCCGACCTCGTCCGCTCCCTGAACGGAAACGGCGAGGCCGATGTCACCGACGCCGGCTACACGACGGACGATCCCGAGGGCTCTCTCCTCCCCTTCCTCCACGCCGCGTCCATCCAGGACCTGTCTCTTATACACATCTGACGCTGCCGACGATATGCAGTGTG
>CAJXRJ010000701.1 GCA_913058555.1 uncultured bacterium | reverse complement strand
GTGGGCTCGGAGATGTGTATAAGAGACAGCGTAATCGCCGAGCACCAAGAGACGCCGGGAATCCGGTGACCAACGCAGCCCATCCGCCTGTGGATACCGCCGCCCCATGTCGCCCAGCCGAACCAAGACGCCTTCGGACACCGCGTGGGCTCGGAACTCAGCGCCATCACGCACTCGAATGGGCTCCTGGGCACGGGCCCCCCCCAAGGCGCCCCGCCCCCATGCCGCGCCCGTCGAGGCAAGAACAAGGGCAATGCTGGCAATCCTGACGCAGGGCTCGATCTTCATAGCCTTCTTTGTAACTCATCCATTGGGCCAAGGCAGGCGCTTCTCCCTGGCCCATTCGCCGTCCTCTCGTGCAAACTGCGGCGATGCAAAGCGGTTCCCCACTACGCCCCGCACGCTACGCCCGCAGAGCGGCGCGCGCGTCGGCATTCTCCCTATCTGTTCTCTCCTTTGGCCTCACCTTGGGCTTCGCCCAGCGCACGCTTCCGGCGCTGGACGACGCAGCCTCCGACGGCACGGAGGGCGCCCCCACGCTCCAGCAGTACCTGCCCGCGCAGGTGCAGTACGACGGCAATTTCCCGCGCCCCGAATCGGTGCTCGGCTGGCCCGTGGGGACCTGGCACGTACGCCACGACCAGCTGGTCCGCTGGTTCGAAGTGGTTGCCGAGGCTTCGCCACGCGTGACGCTCATGGAGTATGGACGCACCCATGAGGGACGGCCCCTCCTGCTCGCGGCGGTCACGTCCCCGCGCAACCACGCCTCCCTCGAAGACATCCGCGAGGCCCACGTCAAAGCGGTGCGCTCAGGAGCGGAGGCCGAACCGGGCCCCGCTATTGCGTGGATGGGTTACGGGGTACACGGCAACGAGTCAAGCGCCAGCAACGCAAGCATGCTGCTGCTCTATCACCTCGCCGCAGCCCGGGGGCCGGAGATGAGCCAGTTCCTCGAGAACACCGTGGTCCTCATCGACCCATGCATCAACCCGGACGGCGGTGCTCGCTTTGCCCACTGGGCCAACATGCACAAGGGCAAGAACCTCGTGGGCATGCCCAGCCACCGCGAGCACGTCGAGGCCTGGCCCGGCGGACGAACCAACCACTATTGGTTCGATCTGAACCGCGACTGGCTGCTCCTCACCCACCCCGAGTCCCGCGGACGCATCGCCCAGTTCCAGCGCTGGCTACCCACGGTGCTCACGGACTACCACGAAATGGGAAGCGGCTCGACGTACTTCTTCCAGCCGGGCATCCCCACCCGCCGGAACCCCTTGACGCCCGAGCGCAACCACGACCTCACGGCGAAGATTGCGACCTACCACGCCGCCGCGCTCGATCAAATGGGCAGCCTCTACTTCACGGAGGAACGCTTCGACGACTTCTACTACGGGAAAGGCTCGACCTACCCCGACGTGCAGGGCTCCATTGGCATCCTCTTTGAACAAGCCAGTTCCCGCGGGCACCTGATGAGCACGTCGTCCGGGGAACTGAGCTTTCCGTTCACGATCAAGAACCAGTTCACCACCTCCTTGACGACCCTCAAGGCCGTGGATGAGATGCGCGCCGAGCTGGGCGACTACCAGCGCGGCTTCTACCGTGACGCCGAGAAGGAAGGCAAGAGCTACGAGACGGCCGCATGGTCCTTCGGCTTTGACGATGCCACCGGCTCGCGCACCGACGAGCTGGCGAACCTCCTGATGCAGCACGGCATCCGCGTTCATGTCGGGGACCCGGCCGTGTCCGGCACGACCCTCCTGGGGCGACTTCCCTACGTGGTCCCCGCCGCCCAGCCGCAATTCCGACTCATCCGCGCACTTTTCGAGAAGCGCACCTCTTGGGACGACAACACGTTCTACGACGTCTCGTCGTGGACGTTCCCAGAGAGCTTCGACCTAGAGGCACGCCCCATCCCGCGCTCGGATTGGAATCCAGCGCACCTCGGATTTGAAGTCGAGGCCTTCGCCGACTCCCTGGGGAAGGACCCCCTCAGCGTCATGCCAGGGGCCAACGACGCCGGCTGCGCCATCCAATGGGACTCCCTCGTGGGGCCCCAGGCCCTCGGCGTCCTGCACGCCGCGGGCGTCCGCACCCGCGTCATCCAAACCCCGTTCGAAGTCCCATCCCCCGTCCGGGGCGAACCGGCCATAGAGCATGGGCGGGGGACGATCCTCGTGACCATGGGAGGCCAGCCCAAGTCGCGCGCAGACATTACGGCGGCCCTGGCCAAGGTTCATGCCATGGGGCTGCGCCTCGTGCCGATTCAGAGCGGTCTGATCCCCACGGCCCCCGACCTTGGCAGCGGCTCCTTCCCCTTCGTCGAACGTCCCGAGGTCGTCCTCGCGGTCGGCCAGGGCGTATCCGCCTACGAAGCAGGAGCCATTTGGCACGACCTCGACGTGCGCGTTGGGGTTCCCGTATCCCTCGTCGAGCGGGACCGCCTGGCGCGCACGGACCTCTCCGATGCGACGCACCTCATCCTCGTCAACGGCACCACCACCGGATGGGGTGAGGACGAAGAGGAGTTCGTCAACGAATGGGTCCGAGACGGAGGCATTCTCATCGCGACCAAGCGTTCCGCTCTTTGGGCAGCGGAGCACCTCATGTCGAAGGCAAAGGACGGCGATCACGATCACGGCCATGGCGACAAGGAGGACTCCGGGGACGACGAGGCAAAACCCGCCCGGCCGTCCTACGCGGACTACGAGGGCCTGCGCGCTGAGCAGCGCATCGCGGGCACCATCTTCCGGGCCGACGTGGACAACGCCCACCCCATCGCCTGGGGACTCAAGGACACGATCCCCGTCTTCCGTGACTTCGAAGAGATCTTGCCCGAGGGCAACGACCCGTTCGCGACGCCCGTGCGCTACACGGCGGAGCCCCTGGTCTCAGGCTTTGCCAGCGCCGACAACGTGAAGAAGATTGCCGGCACCCCCGCCATCCGCGTCGAGCGCCTCGGTGCCGGCACGGTGATTGCCATGGTCGACAACCCCTGCTTCCGGGGCGTTTGGTACGGCACCCGCCGATTCCTGGTGAACGCCCTCTTCTTCGGCGGCGCCGTGAGCCGCACGGGACCCATCGGCGATCGTAACGAAGACGAGGCCATGGACTACGACCACGGCCACGCCCACGACCGGTAGGGCGCCGGTTCGGCTGCGGAAGGCAACCGCACGGCCCCGCAACAAAAGAGAGCTCACCGCCAGCAACGCTGGCGGTGAGCTCTCTTTTCATGGGGACCTTTCGCCCGCTACTTCACGCGGCCCTGTTGGCGGTACTTCTCGCGGTACTTCCCGTAGAGCGCGGTCTGCTTGTCCTCCAGGACGATTTCGCGGCCCTGGATCCACGCGCGCTCGATCTTCGACGTCAACTCAAACGGGTGGCCGTCGGTCAGGATCATGGTCGCGTGCTTGCCTTCCTCCAGGGACCCAACCCG
Source organism: uncultured bacterium (assembly GCA_913058555.1). Taxonomy (GTDB): domain Bacteria; phylum Planctomycetota; class UBA1135; order UBA1135; genus Saltatorellus. The sequence continues at coordinate 496 of CAJXRJ010000701.1, read as the reverse complement.
GTCCGCAATGCCAAGGAACTCCGCGGGCGACAGGGTGATCGATCGCAGCGCGGCCTCCGGGGAGAGCCCGTGGGCGACGGACGCCGCCGCCTCGTAGACAAGGTTGCGGGCGTTGGCGCTATCCCGCGCTCGCATGGAAAGGCACCAGCGCACACCGGCCTCCTCCAGCTTCACGGGCAGCTGGTAGGTCGAGCGATGGCTCAGGTCGCGGCGATGGGGCAAACGGTGGGTGCCGGTGATCGCCACTGGCACGTCATGGCGCTTGAGAAGGCTTGCGAAGTGCAGGGCGTCACGGCCGCCGACAATCGCCGGCTTGAGGCCCTTGCCCACCGCCCAGGTGATCGCAGCGTCCGCCTGCTCCTCGGTGGTCACCGAGAGATAGACGTGACGCTTGCCGTCCAGCACGCTGCGCATGGACTCGAATCGCAGGTCGGTCGCCACCGTCGGGTCCTTGGCCTTGGCCTGTCTCTTATACACATCTCCGAGCCCACGAGAC
>CAJXRJ010000700.1 GCA_913058555.1 uncultured bacterium | reverse complement strand
CATCGCTACGGCAGCGTGCCGGAGGCGCCGCTCGTCGGCGCCATCGTCCCGCCGCCCCATGACCCGCGCCGCGCGATGGTGCGCTCCCTCGAGGATCGCCTGAGCGGGGCGGCCCGTTTCCACCAGGTGATCTCGTACTCCTTCGAGTCCGACGAAACCCTGCGCAAGGCCAAGGCGGACACGGGACCCTTCGTGACCGCGCAGAACCCCGTCGCGCCGGACATGGCCAAGATCCGCCGGGAGGTGCTTCCTTCGCTGTTGGATCTACTCGAAGCCGCCCGTCGTCAGTCCGGCGACGTGCGTCTCTACGAGATCGGCAAGGGCTACCGTCCCGAGGAAGCCGGCGAGGATGGCATGCCCCGGGAGGTGCATCAGCTCTGTCTCGTCATGGCGAGGCCGAAGGCCGGAGCAGGTACGCGTTTCGACGACGGTGCGTTCTTCGCCCTGCGGGCTGCCGTCGACGATGCGATCGCTGCGGCGGGTGTTTCGGCGCCGTGCTGGTCCCCGGATCCCGCGCCCCATACGGCATGTCATCCGGTCAAGCAGCTCCTGGGGCGCTGGTCTGAGGACGGGGCGCCCGCGGGCTTCGTGGCGGACCTCGATCCCGAGATCCGCGCCGAGTTTGGCCTCGAGGGCGAGCTGGCGAGCGACGTGGCGATCGCCGTGATCGACATCGACGCCCTTCTCAGCGCCCCCGCCGCCCCGGCGACCTACACGCCCCTTCCGAAGTACCCGAGCATCAAGGTCGACGTGGCCTGTGAAGCGCCCGACGCTGTGGCGGCCTCTGAGCTGCACGCCGCCATCGACCAGGCAGCCAAGGGCACCGCGGCCGACATCGAGCTCTTCGACGTCTTCCGCGGCGCCTCCTTGGGCGAAGGCAAGAAGTCCCTCGCGTACCACGTCGTGCTGCAGTCGCCGACGAAGACGCTCACGGACAAGGACGCGCAGAAGTTCCTGGGCCGCCTGGAGCGCGTGCTCGAGCAGAAGGGCGCGGCTCTTCGTAAGTAGCGGCCTGGCCCAAATAGGCGGCGGTCAGCGAAGCCCCGCCGAAGAGAAGCAAAAGGGCCCCATGGGGACGCTAAACTAGCGTCCCCATGGGGCCCGACCAGTTCACCTTCCTCCACGCCGCTGACCTGCACATCGACAGCCCGCTCGTGGGGCTTGTGCGCTACGACGGCGCGCCAGTGGAGGAGCTGCGGGCGGCCACCCGCAGGGCGTTTGAGAACCTGGTGGACGCCGCCCTCTCCAGGGGAGTGGCCTTCGTGATCCTCGCGGGGGATCTCTTTGACGGCGATTGGAAGGACTATGGGTCGGGCCTCTGGTTCTCTTCCCAGCTTCGACGCTTGTCGAAAGTAGCGATCCCCGTCTACTTGATCCGCGGCAACCATGACGCCGAGAGCCGCGTGCAGAAGAAGCTCGCGTTGCCGGACGGCGTGAAGCAGTTTCCGCCCAAGGCCCCAAAGACCTTCAAGATCAAGGGGCTCGGCGTTGCCCTCCACGGCCAGAGTTTCGCCGAGGCCCACGTCACCGAGAACCTCGCCGCCGGGTATCCGAACGCCGTGGCGGGCATGCTCAATATCGGCGTGCTCCACACGGGACTCGAAGGCTACGAAGGGCACGGGGTCTACGCCCCTTGCACCCAGGACGATCTCGCCTCCAAGGGCTACGACTACTGGGCGCTTGGCCACATCCACAAGCGCGAGGTCCTGTGCGAGGATCCGTGGATCGTGTTCCCGGGCAACCTCCAGGGCCGGCACGCCCGCGAGACGGGACCCAAGGGCGCGACGCTGGTGCATGTGGAAGGAGGGAAGGTTCAGGGCGTTGAGGAGCTGCACCTCGACGTCTCGCGCTGGGCGCACGCTCGCGTGGACATCAGCGCGGCGGCGTCGGAAGCCGATGCATTGAAATCGGTGGAAGCCGCCATTCGAGGCGAGCTTGGGGGGGCCGATGGCCGGCCGCTCGCTGTCCGCGTGACGCTCCTCGGTGAGACGATTCTGGACGCGGGTTTCCGCTTGGATCCAGAGCGTCTGCGCGCGGAGATACGTTCCCGGTCCATGCATCTGGGCGGGGACGTGTGGGTGGAGAAGGTGCGGCTCGAGACGCGTCCGAACCGAGAGGTCACTGTGGAGCACGGGGACGGCATGCTCGCATTGGCCCAGAACATCGCGGAGGCGGAGCTCTCCGACGACGACGTGCGGGCGTTATCGACCCAGCTACACAAGCTCGAGGGGCGGTTGCCTTCTGGGGCCCGCGAGTCCATCCAGCCCACGGACCCCGAGTCCATCAAGCGCGCCGTAGGTCCCGCCAGGCGGTTCCTTGCTGCGCTTCTCGCTGAGTCCTCCGCGGCACCTGGCAGTGCCTCTGGCCAGGAGGAGGAAGCGTGAGGTTCCGCCGTCTCTCCCTCCGTCCCTACGGCGCCGTTCAGGCCATGGATCTTGAGTTCCGTGGGGACGTGGGGCTGCACCTCGTGTTCGGTACGAACGGGGCTGGAAAGAGCACCACTCTCTCGGCGCTGCGTTCGTCGCTCTTCGGTATGAAGCCGGGGGAGTACGCGTTCCGTGTGGAGAGCCGTGAGCTGCGTCTTGGCGCCCGCCTGGAACACTCCGATGGCCGTACCCTGGAGTTCACGCGCCGGACGTCTCCCAAGACGCCCATCTGGAACAGCGCCGATGACGAGCCACTGGCAGAGGAACACCTCAGTCCTTTCCTCGGCGGTTTGGACGGCGATCGTTTTCGGACACTCTTTGGCCTGGACCTCGACGAAATGGTCGCGGGCGGCCAGGATCTGCTGAACGGGAAAGGGGAGATTGGGCGCGCGCTCTTCGGAGCAGGGCTAGGGGGCAAGCGCCTCGCCACAGTGACCAAGCGCCTGGAGACGGAGCTGAGCCGGCTCCATACCCAGGGACCCTCCAAGGCGCGCATCAACGAACTGCACAAGGAGTACAAGGCCCTCGAAAAGGAGAAGCGCGCGAAGACGTTGCTCGCCTCCTCCTTCGAAGGCGACCGACGAACCCTCACGCAGCTTCGGAGCGAATCCACGGAGGCCGACGCCCGGCGTCAGAGCCTCCGGACGAAGGCACAGGAGTTGGCTCGGCTGGCCCGTGCGGCTGAGGCGCTCGGCGCCCTCGAGGCCAAGGAAGCGGAGCGCCGTGGCCTTGGGGGGGCGGATCCCCTCGACGAAGGCACCGCACGCAAGGCACAAGAACTGGGGCGGGAGCGCGAGGAGCTGCAGCGACGGTCCGAAGGACGCGCCCAGCGGACGCGGGCGCTGAAGGATCGGGAGATCGCAGCTGCGTCCAAGGCGGATCCAGCGCTGCTGGCTGCGGCGGCACGCATCGACAAGCTGTACGAAGGCCTTGGGGCCTTCCAAGCGGCCGCCGAAGAGGCGGCCGAGGCGCGACGGGAGATGGACGAGGCGCGGGGAGCCCGCGAGAAAGCGCTCGCCCAAGCCGGGGACGAAGCAGGGGACGTCGTGGGGGGCCCGCCGGACGCGACAGCAGGGGAGTCACCCGCCGGCTCTGCGAGCAGCGAGGACCTGGCCGCAGCGGCTGACGAGCACTTCTCGAAGCTAAAGATGGCGGAGATGGAGCGTGCCACGGGCGCGAAGGAGGCGAAGCGCGCCGGGGCTGCCGCCGCGCGTGCGCGCGAGGAGCTTGCGGGGATCGAGGCGGACTTGGCGGTGAGGCTCGGACCTGACCTTCTGGAGCTTGCGCCCTTCCGCGGGGACCTCGGTGGCCTCTCGGAGATGACCGTTCCGGGGGCGGAGACCCTTGACGCCCATGGCGAAGAGCACCGTGCCATCGAAGCGGAGCGGGCCGCCTTGGTGCCTCGGTTGGCGGAAGCGCACCTGGCGGTGGAGTCGGCGCGGTCTTCGATTCAGGCCATGGACTGTCTCTTATACACATCTGACGCTGCCGACGATATGCAGTGT
>CAJXRJ010000699.1 GCA_913058555.1 uncultured bacterium | reverse complement strand
CGAGATCATGCCTAGTCTCGTGGGCTCGGAGATGTGTATAAGAGACAGTGGCTGGACTGAGTGCGACGTGGTGATGCTGGAGATGGGTGAGGTCGATGCGGCCGCCCTCGGTATCGCCCTCAACCGGACGGGCGAGCTTGCAGGGTGGGACGACGAGGCGCTCTCCGCCCCGCATCAACGGTAGGGTTCGGGACCCGGAATCGAAGGGACTCCGTAGACGGTATAGACATAGCAGTGTCCTCGACGGCCTTCTGTATGGCGTATCGGTTCGCTCGATACTTGGCTTCGTCCAGCCGTACGAGTTTGTCGATGCGGCGAAAGCGACGTCGGTCTTCGGGGACAAGACCAGCGCCACAACTTCACGGCACCGTGCTGCCCCGCTGACTTTGGCGGGGATGGGGGACCTGTATCACCGATCCGGCTCCATGCAACAACGCCTCGCGGCGCAAGAGCACCAAGGGCAGGCTTCAAGGCCAGCCGACAAGTGCGGGAGGAGTGCGAGCCTTCCAACCCTCACTCAGATCGCCTCGTCCATGGACTTGTACGGACTCACCAACAGCGAACGACATTCCGCCGCGCGCTGTTCGATCTCAATGGGAAGCCGGTGGTCGTAGAGGTTTCGCATTTGTCGTTCAACCTGCGGAAGGTTGAATCTCGTGGTTGACCGCTTAACCCCACGATATTCACGAAGCGGCGCCGGGTGGCCCCGGGTCGTTACCGCCCCGGAGCTCCCACAGATCCGGGCGAGCGCGATTGACGGATCCGGCTTCTCGGGCTCATGGGTTTGCTAAGTGCGGGGGGGGCGATGAGTCGGTCAATCGAACCGGAAGCAGTGGGCACCCTCGATGGAGGAGTCGATGCGGACCTCGACGATCCTGGACCGATAGGGTGTCGCCTGACCATGACATGGGTAAGGCAAGGGGTCTCGCCGTCGGAACGCCCTGGGCTCAGAAGTTCGAAGTTCCCGGTAGAGTCCCCATCGGTCATCTAATGCCCTCACGAGGTCTTGAGGGTGGGGCGGCCCCCGATGGGGTTGACCGACCGCCTGCCAGCCACGCGCTGACTCCGGGCGCTGTACGCGAGTGGGGGAGTCGAGACCGGCTTCACGCCCCCGAGGTCGCCGAACTGCAACGCGTACGCTGAGCGCTTCGTTCGCTCGATCAAGGAGGAGTACCTCGGTCGAATGATCTTCTTCGGCGAGGAGTCGCTGAGGCGGGCGCTCCGGGAGTATGAAGCGCACTTCAACCGGGAGCGGCCACACCAGGGGATCGGGAGCCGGGTGGTCGAGCGTCCGGCCGAACCACGCTCAACGTCGCTCCGCCCCCGGGGGCCTCAGATGGGCCGCATAGCAACAACGGATGAAGGACGCACCCCCGTGGCGATCGAATCTCGCCGTGGAACGGGCCTTGGGAAAGCGGATGGTGTTCTCAGCAGGGACACCTCACTCGAAGCTAATGCTCACTGCAGCCGTGTAGTTGCTGGTTGGCATTGGGTTCATATCCCTATGCCAGCATTGAAAATTCCAGGTCTCACCGGCCTGAGCAGCCACGACTCCTGAGAGAGTGGGCGCAGGCAAGGCGGTCAGGTCCACAGTCAGGGAAATGCTGCCGCTGGGACCCGAGTTCATGACCTGGCCAGGACCAGCGAAGCGTCCGATGTCGCCTCCGAGGCACAGGGTACCTAGGCTACCGCCCGGTATCCCGACGCTGCCCTGCGTCCGGCTCGTCAGGAATAGGCCGAACGAGTTCTTCGGTAGCAGCGTGGCGGTGAGTTCCAACGCGCCGGTCGCAATCCGCGGGTCACCGGTCGCAAGCACAATGCCCCCGCAGCCTGCGCTGTTCACGTTGGTCGGCAGGCAATAGGTCCTGCCCAGGACGCTCGACTGAATGCGGAAAGCCCGGCCGAAAGAGCCCCCGACAACGGTACTACCATCTGCGTTGGCGCCGTGTGCGAATGAAGGGTCTGCAAGATCCATGCTCAAGATCTTGAACCCTCCTGTTTCCGTCCAACTGTACGCCTGAGGCAGCGAAGTCGAAGACGAGAAGGAGCCCACAACCACCTTCCCGTCGGCGCTCACTCCAGCGGCGCCCGAGTCAAGGAGGCCGAGGAAGCCAAGGTCCTGGGCGCCACCTGAGACGGTCCAAACGAATGAACGTGCGGGGCTGAATCCCAGAACGAAGGTCCCGACAACAACGCTGCCGTCGGCGCTTACGCCACGTGCTACTGCAGAAAGCCCACCGAAGTTGCCGATGTCTTGCATGCCGCCCGATTGTGTCCAGCGGAAGGCGTGGGTTTCGCCCGAAGCGATACTTGATGATCCCACGACCACGCTGCCATCCGCGTTCACGCCGTAAGCCGCGGAGAACGTTCCACCTAGCGTCCCGAGGTCTTGCATTCCACCAGCGGCCGTCCAACGAAAGGCACGCCCTCCATCCGCTGTTCCCACCACGACGCTTCCGTCAGCATTTACTGCTGAGGCTTCTGCTGTGTCTCCGCCTGGCAAGAACCCGAGATGCTGCATGCCACCCACCGATGTCCAGCGGAATGCACGTAACTCAACGCTCGGACCCGAGGACCCCACGACGACGTTGCCGTCCGCGCTAACGGCCACGGCGGAAGACTGCGTATCCCCCGGGAGTGCACCCAGAACCTGTACTCCCGCTCCGTCCCATCGAGTAGCGCCGACACTCGTGGTTCCGACTACGACGCTGCCGTCGGCGCTGATGCCCCGGGCCTCGCCTGGGCCAAGATTCTGCGGCCCAGCGCAGATCTGCGCACGGAGTGGAGCGGTTGAAAGGAAGGTGGCAAGCAGCAGAATGGCAGGTCTCATTGGTCCATCCTGAGCGGCATCAGTCTGCGCAACAAGGTGGAGGGATGCAAAAAGACCAACCTGCGAGTCCGGGGAGCGTCATGTGTGAGAGATTGGCCGAGCAGAGTGGCACGACTGACGGGGTGGGCTGGGGCCAGATCGGTCACTAGGTAGCGAATTCGACCGTCGCCAAGTACATGGTGCGCAGCCCGTACTGTCCCATCCTTCAGCCAACGCCCCAACGATACTGCGAAGGCGGACCTCCTGCCGGCATGTTGAACGACTGACAGTCGCTCTGCTGGTTGCTCCTGACTGTCGTGGGCAGGGTCAGCTGCCGCTCGCACCAAGGGATCGGCACCCGCGTGGTTGTTCGCTCGATTGCACCCGACTCGCCGCCGCTTCGTTCGGTGACCAGACTGGATTACATGGTCGGCCTTCTGAGGCACTGCAGGGCTTCGACCTAGCGGTGGGACATTATGGGCTGCTTCAGTGCGCGGACGGCGTCTGCGGCAGGGACATGGGGGCGTGAATCCGACGATCCCGACGAACTCCTCGGACGTGGTGAGTGTGAAGGTTGAGTAGGCAGCAAGCAGTCCAGAGTGCCTCCAGCGCCGTTGCACTTGCGGGAATGGCGGCCTGAAACGAAGGTGGGCCCATGAAGCCTGCCATCCTCATTGTCGCTGCTGCTCTCTTCTCGACTTCCGTTCGCGCGCAGACGTGCGCGGAGCTGACAGACCTAGGGACGCTGATCGGGGGTGCCGCGCATGTGGAAGCAAGAGCGATGAGCGCAGACGGTAGCGTCATTGTTGGGGTTACGACGTTCCCTACGAACCCAGTCCCCGTCGCTTTCCGCTGGACGACAGCCGGCGGTATGCAGGACATCGGCGCGTTCGCCCTTGGCGGCTCCGAGGCGAACGGCGTGAGCGCCGACGGCAGCGTCGTTGTGGGATCTTCTCCAGTGGATTTTGGTCGGAACCACGCCTTTCGTTGGTCGGCGGCCGGCGGCATGCAGGACCTCGGAATCCCCGTTGGCGGCCGCGAGTCCCATGCTAACGGCGTGAGCGCAGACGGCAACGTCGTCGTGGTGACCTCGCCAGCGGGGCAGGGGGTCCCCGACCTGTCTCTTA
>CAJXRJ010000698.1 GCA_913058555.1 uncultured bacterium | reverse complement strand
GAGATCATGCCTAGTCTCGTGGGCTCGGAGATGTGTATAAGAGACAGGATAAGCTCCCGCCTAAACAGCCCGCCGATCGCCGCTTTGAACACGCGCTTGCTCAGGTCAAAGTGCCTCGCAATATCCTCCGGCGAGCTCTTGTCGTGCAACGGCAGAAAGCCGTCCTCGCGTGCCTGGAGCGCTTCGAGGATCACCGTTTCCGCGTCGAGCCCTGCGGCCCTGCCGAGCTTGCGCAGCGAGATGTCGATCTTGCCGTCGTCGCGAAGGCGTTCGACGTAGCCCTGCAGTGCGTCTCCGACGCGCAGATCCCGTGGCACCTGTTCCGAATACACCAAACCTGAGTACCGCCCGTCGACCACGACTTGCGCACCCACGTCGTTAAACGACCACACCAGCAAGCTCACTTCTCTTCCCGGGCGCAGGTGCCCAATCTCAGGCTCGAAAAACCTGCCGAGTCGCGTCGACCCAATCAGCCGATCCGTGCGTTCGTCGCACCGCACTTCCACGACGTACCGCGACCCGACATGCATCATGTGATGCTGCTCGATCTCGGGCACAAAGAGGTCCTTATCGAGGTTCCAGTCGACGAAGACGCCGTGGGCCGTGCTGTCGACGACCTGCATCACAGCGACGTTGCCCAAGGTGGCGCTGGGCATTCGCGTGACGGCCACCAGGCGATCGTCGGAATCGGTATGGACGAAGACGCGCACGGAATCGCCCACATTCAGGTCCCTCGGGACGTATTTGCGCGGCAAGAGCACCTCCCCGGTCTCATCTCCGAGGATGGCACCGACAGAGACAAGTCGCAATACATCGAGTTCCTGGCACTGTCCGAGCTGGATCATTGGGACCAGTCTAGGCGAAGCACGGAAGTACGGTACGGTGCCGGGATCGCCTTTTCGCTGCCCGGGCTTGCTGTCCGTTCGCAGGAGAGACGGCCGGACGCCATGGGCTGTACGGAATACTCCAATCGGCCCTCCTCACCCCAGACCCTCTGCACTTAGTACGCTCGATACCGGCTGCTCGCGCCCGCCCTGGGCGTTGGGTCGGGCCAGACTCCCGTCGATCCTCGCTCGCCATGAAACGCATCGCCTCTTTGCTATTAGCCCTCGCGCTGCTCCCACAACCGTTCGCACAAGGACAGTGCCAGCCCGTTGACATCACCTGCGGAACAGGCCAACTGGGCGACGGTCTCGGGAATGCACTTGGAATCAACGACGATTGGATCTTCATCGGTGTACCGGGCGACGACTCCATCGGGCTCGATCGCGGGTCCGTTCAGGTGCAACTCCGGTCGAATCCGGGCGTCTGTGCCCAGACACTGACAGCCAGCGACAGCATGGATCTCGCTGGCTTCGGAGCGGCCATCAACGTACTTGGAACCACGCTGGCCATCGGAGCGCCAGGGGATCGCGGTGAAGGTGCCGTCTACCTCTTTGAACTCAGCGCTGGCACCTGGGTCGAAGTCGCGAAGCTCACCGCGCCGGACCCCGGACAAGGCCACCGGTTCGGCGGCGTCGTCGAGTTGCCCGTCATGGACAGCGCCAACGCGCCCTTCATCGTTGTGGGCGCACCGGGCCACGGATTCATGGGGCCCGCCACCGGCAAGGCGTACGTCTTCCGAAGTTCACCTACGGGTTGGACCATTGAAGATGAGCTCATCTCCGATGCCCCAGCAGCGGGCGACGGGTTCGCCTCCGCCATTCACTCCGACGAGTTCCAGCTGCTGGTCGGCGCCCCCGGGGACGATCGATTCGGCACGGACGCCGGCATCGTCCTCGCCTTCGGCTCCAACTCATGGGGCCCACCGCAGGGCTGGGGACAGGGGAGTATCCAGAGCCGCCCCGATGTGTACACGCCACGGGCTGGCGACCGGTTTGGAACGTCCATTGAGGGCTTCGACTATTTCGCTGCCGTTGGAGCGCCCGGCAATGGAGTGAACGGTTTCGTCGTCACCATGGGCTTTGGCAAAGGGTCCTGGATCTTGAGCTCAAGCCCCTTGGGCTTCAGTCCTTTCAGCCCCGGTGCACCGGGCGCAGCTGAGACACTTGCATTCGTGAAAGGCGCCCATTGGATCTCGGTGCTATTCCTGTCCTCGCCGGCCCTCGGTCAAGTGAGCGTGTTCCAATCCCTGCCAGCGGGTCGATTCCTGTCCCAGCGCATCGACGGCCCGCCCGGGTTCGGCCGCAAGATGGCCGCCACTGACGACGCCCTTGTCATCGCGGCTCCTGCAACGACGACCTCTCCAGGTCGCGTCTTCCTCTGCGATGGATACCGCCAGGAGACCTGCGGCATCGTGGACAGCATCTGCCCGCCGGTTCTGTCGTCGACCAACTCGCTGCCATCGATGTCGATCCAAATGGGGATCCCACCGTCGCCTGAATTCCGCCTCTACGCGCGACAGATTCCCGTGGGTTCTCCGGTCGTGTTCTTCGCAGGACTGTCGTCTGCGATGATCCCCCTCGGCGTGAGCAGCTACTGCGTTGGGGGCGGCGCGTTCCGCCTCGGCCCGCCGGTCATTACAGGCTCCACGGGTCAGGCATCGCAGCTATACGATCGCCTGTCCCCAGAACTCTCAGGCCAATTTGGCTCGTTTGCGCAGTGGTGGTTCCAGGCGGTCTACTTCGATCAAGGGGCCCCGCCTGCCGAACGCGTCAAATCGACAGGGGCCTTCCGCTTTCGGTTCTGCCCTATCTAAGGGTGCACGCGACCGATCCGAGCGCGACGTACAGCCCTTGACGGAGTTGCAGGGCACGGCGCGCTTGGGAGCGGAAGGGAAGAAGCGGCTAGAGCGCCTCGTTATCGGGCGTCCGCAAACCCAGCCAGCTTGTCGGGATTCCGCTGTGCATAGATCGCTGTGATCCGACCGCCTGCCACGAAAGCCTGGAACGCCGTGGCAGGCTTCGACTTCTCGCGGAGCAGCTTGCCGGGGGCTCCGTTGAGCCAGATGTCCTCCACTTCGAATTCACGGTTCTTCCTGAAGATGCCCTCGAAGAAGCGCGCGATCGCGTCGCCGCCGTGGAGGGGATGGCGCACGGCTGCGACCTTCCCGCCGCCGTCGGAGTAGAGCACGGCGTCCTCGGCGAGGACCGCACGGATGTTGCCGAGCTCCCCTGAGCGCACGGCCTCGAAGAAGGCCTCGGTCACGCGCGCGATGGACTTCGGGTCCGTTTCCTTGGGGGACGCCCGCCGCGGCTCCCGATCCGCCAAGTGCTTGCGAGCACGCACGGCCAATTGGCGGCAGCTCGCGCCCCCACGCCCGAGGATCGAGCCGACCTCGTTGAAGTCGTAGCCAAAGACGTCGTGCAACAGGAACGCGGCACGCTCAGTTGGCTTCAGGCACTGAACCGCCACGAGCAGCGCCATGGACAACGAGTCGTCGATCCCGTCTGGCTGTGGGCTATCCACCATGGGCTCCGGAAGCCACTCGCCAACGTACGTCTCCCGATCGCGGCGTGCTGCCTTGATCTGGTCGATGCACAGGTGGGTGCACGTGCGCGTCAGCCAGGCGCGGGGCGAGTCGAGTTCCGGCTCCCCCGCTTGGCTCCAACGCAGGTAGGTCTCCTGCGCCATATCCTCCGCCTCGGCCACGGTGCCAAGCATGCGGTACCCCAGCATGATGAGGTGTTCGCGGTGTTCTTCGAAGGACGGGGTGTTGGGCATGGTGCAGGACAACTCTAGCAATCCGTTTGGACGGCCTACGGGCGGGGCAGCGAGACAATCTCGCAGGCCGTCATGGCACCGAGGGCGCGCTTGATCGTTGGGTAGATTTGCGATCCAGTGATCGTCACGGCGAGCTCGGCGAAGGCCTCCTGCCCGTAGTGGGTGCGGAGGCGATCGAGGCGCTCTTCGTCGGCGGCGGCCCCGGCGACCACCTCCCGGGTATGCTCGAAAACGTCCCGCAGGTGTCCCGCTGTCTCTTATACACATCTCCGAGCCC
>CAJXRJ010000697.1 GCA_913058555.1 uncultured bacterium | reverse complement strand
CGACATCGCCGTCGCCGTCGATGTCGCCGACCGCCGCGGCGCCAGCGGGGCCGAAGGGGAAGGTCGCGCGCCCGGTCGCATCGACGAACGACGCGGAACCATTGTTCAACCAGACGCGGGCCTGGGACGCTTGGCCAGCGACGAGGTCGATGTCGCCGTCCTGGTCCACGTCACCCGCGGCGATCTCCGTGAGGACGTCCGCAGTGAATGGCGGCAATGGTGCATCGGTGAACACTCCGAGTCCGTCGTTGATCCACATCTGGCTCCCTGAACTTCGGGACGAGCTGCACTCGCCCACGTAGTCAGCGCCTCGAACGATGTCGACGTCCCCATCGCCATCCAGGTCGGCGATGGTGATCCCGCGCGCGCCCTCACCATGGGCGGGGATCTGGTGGGAGGCGTCGACGAATCGACCGGCGCCATCGTTCAGCCACAATCGGTCCTCGCGTAGCGACGGATCGGACGACTCGTCGTTCCCGAGGATGATGTCCAGATCTCCGTCGGCATCCACATCGGCCCATGCGATCGCCTGTGGGTAGCACAGTTGCTGTGGTAGCTGCGAGGTGCCGTCGGTGAATGTGCCCGAACCGTCGTTGAGCAAGAGTCGAGGCTGCAACGGTTCCGGAAGCCCACAACAGCCCACGCCGGAGCACCCGGCGGTGAACGTATAGCCACCCAGCAGCAGGTCCACGTCCCCGTCACCATCGAAGTCCGATATCGCAACCGCGGAGACCCCTCGGAGCGCACCTACACCGGAGGCAGCGAGAGCCATAGGCTGATCCACGAATGCGCCGGAGCCGTCATTGATCCAGAGCGCGTGAGGGGCCGGTGAGAACATGAACATGCTAACGAACAGGTCGAGATCGCCGTCTGCATCGACATCGATGAACGTGGTCGTGCTCGCGTCCATTCGCATCTGCGGCAGCTGATAGGATGCGTCCGTGAAACGCCCAGCCCCGTCGTTCAGGAGGAGGAGAGCTGGGCTGTCCCAGGTCCCCACCAACAGGTCAACGTCCCCGTCACCGTCCACGTCTCCCAACGCTAGCGACCGGATCACTGGAATTGTGAAAGTCGCGTCCAGCGAGACCACAGGTTCGGCCGCAGCGTGGAATCCACCGTCCCCGATCCCGCGATGGATGGTGACGGTCTTCCCTACTCCCCAGGCTTGAGCGCGCACCAGGTCCAGGATTCCATCGCCATCGATGTCGGCGAGCTCCGTCCGATACCCCGCTCCGTCGACCGGAGTCAGATCGGAGCCAAAATCACCGAACAGGGCCTGCTGAAGGCCATGGGCATGCCCTGTGAGGGCCATGGCCACGGCAGGAAGGCACAGGGGAAGGCTCGTGCGAGTGAGGGATAGACTGCTGATGATGTTCATGGGACGATTCGGATGGCGGGTGAGTCGGCGCCGATCGAGCATTCATCCTCGTTCGCCGGCGACGGCTCATGCCCGAGGGCGACTGTGGGCCCTTCGCGAAATCGCCGCTTTGATCAGAATTCGACTTTGGCGCACGAATCCCCGAATCCGTGAAGGGCTAGCGCCCCGCTTGCGGCATGTCCCACCATGCGCCCCCCTGCCCCCCACTTCGGCATTGATGGAAGCTGCGACCGGCCTGGATACTCTGCCGAAGAGGCCACGCCTAATGGCGCGTCCCTCCACGCTCGCATGAACGAACCCGACCTCAGGATCACCGAGCTACTGGGCGCCGCCGACGCCGCGACCTCAGAGGAGCTACTGCCGCTTGTTTACGAGGAGCTCCGGAATCTCGCGCGGGCTCGATTCGCCCACGAGCGCGCGGGGCAAACGCTACAGCCGACAGCGCTTGTCCATGAGGCGTTCATGCGCCTCGGATGCCCGACCGACCACAGCTGGGAGGGCCGTCGACACTACTTCGCCGCCGCCGCCGAGGCCATGCGCCGCATCCTCATCGATCAGGCACGGCGCAAGGCGAGCCACAAGCACGGCGGCGGGCACCACATTCTTGACGTCGACGATCACGAGCCCGAGATCGAGGCTCCCGATGACGACCTGATCGACCTCGACGACGCGTTGTGTGAATTGGAGGCCATCGACCCCAGGGCGCGCGAGATCGTCAACCTGCGATACTTCGTGGGGCTCACGACCGAGGAGACGGCTTCCGCGCTCGGCGTCTCCGTCTCGACGGTCGAGCGGGAGTGGCGGTTCCTGCGGACGTTCATCGAAAAAGCTCTGATGGGCGACGGAGCCAAGGAATGAATGCCAAGGACCTGCTCCGCAGCAAGCAATTATTCCTGGCGGCAAGCGACCTCCCACCAAGGAAGCGCGGCCCGTTTCTCGACAGCCAGGAGAACATGACAGCCGAACTGCGCCAGGCCGTCGAGCAGCAGCTTGGCCTCCTCGACGCACGGGGCGACTCCCTCGTCTCGCCCGCCGTCTCGCGCTTCGCCGTCGCCGACCCGACGGAGCTGGGCCCCTTCAAGGTCGTCCGCCGCATAGGAGAAGGTGGCATGGGCGTGGTCTATCTGTGCGAACAGGAGAAACCCATCGCTCGCCGGGTCGCGATCAAACGCATTCGCGCAGGTATGGACTCCGAGGCGATGCTGCGGCGCTTCGAGGCGGAGCGAAGCGCCCTCGAGCGCATGGACCACCCCGCGATCGCACGCATCCTCGACGCGGGCGTCGATGCCGAGGGCCGTCCCTACTTCGCGATGGAGTTTGTGGACGGCGAGCCGCTCCTGGCGTTCTGCGACAACCATCAGCTCAATCCCGGCGCCCGCCTGCGCCTCTTCGTCGAGATCTGCCGCGGCGTTCAGCACGCTCATCAGAAGGGCGTACTGCACCGCGATCTGTCCTCGAACAACGTCCTCGTCACGCTCGTGGACGGACAGCCGGCCCCGAAGATCATCGACTTCGGCCTCGCCAAGGCCATGCAGAGTCAGCTGACCCTGCAATCCCTGCACACTCAGCTCGGGTCCATGATGGGAACACCCGACTACATGAGTCCCGAGCAGGCCGACGCCGGCACCGATGACGTCGATACGCGCAGCGACGTGTACTCGCTCGGCGTCATGTTGTACGAGCTGCTCACTGGCCAGCTGCCATTCGAACCCAGCTATCTGCGCGAGCAAGGCCTGCTCGGGATTCGGCGCGTCTTGCAGAACGAGCGGCCGCTGCAACCCAGCGTGCGCGTCAGCAAAACGAGGCTACGGGCCGCCGAGATTGCGCGCGTACGTGGGCGTACCCCGGCGTCGCTAGTGCAGCGATTGCGCGGCGACCTCGACTGGATCGTGATGCACGCCCTCGAGAAGCAGCGCGAGGATCGGTATGGCTCGGCCGAGGAGCTCGCGGCGGACGCCCTGCGCCATCTGGCGGACGAACCCGTTCTTGCGGGGCCGCCGACCATGGGCTACCGAATCCGAAAGTTCGTGAAACGCAACCGCATCGCCGTCGCGATGGCTTCATTGGTTGGCGTGCTGGTCCTAGCTGGTGTCGGAACGTCGGCTTGGTTTGCAAGCGAGACCCGCGTCCAGCGTCGCCTCACAGCTTCCGAACAAGAGAAGGCGCAGCTCGCGCGGGCGAGCACTTCGTCGCTCATGCGGCTTGTGGCGATCAATGACCCGTACTCGACGGTCGACCCAGGATTGAACCAGCGCGATGCCCTCGACGACTGTGCGCGCGCTATCACGGCTGCGTTCGAAGGAGACCCGCTCGAGGAGGCCCGCGCGCGGACGACCCTCGGCGGCGCCTATTGGACGATCGGAGCGCTCGACGCCGCAGAGGCCCAGCTGGTTCGTGCCCGTCAGATCCACCTCGATCATCCTGGAGTCGGCCTCGAGGACCTCCGCGCGACCCTGTGGCCGCTGGCATGGACGGCGTACTATCGCGGCCGCGCGGTCCTGACCGCCAGCTGGACGGCAATGCAAGATTCGGCCTGTCTCTTATACACATCTGACGCTGCCGACGATAT
>CAJXRJ010000696.1 GCA_913058555.1 uncultured bacterium | reverse complement strand
CGAGATCATGCCTAGTCTCGTGGGCTCGGAGATGTGTATAAGAGACAGCCATCAGCCGGTGGAAGCGGCCCGTTGTTTGGAGTCCGCCGGACTCTCCGAGGAGGCCCTCGCGATCCACCGCCAGCGGAACGATCCCGTTGCGGAGGCGCAGCTGCTGGATCGGCTTGGGCGTGACTCGGAAGCGCGCGATGCCTGGCGTCGAGCGGTGGAGGCGGCGATCGACGACGGGGACCCCGTTGGGGCCGCGCGGGTCCTTGAGGGGCACCTAGATGAACCGGACGAGGCCGCATCCTTGCTTCGGTCCGGCTGGCCCGATGGGCCGAGGGCCCATGACAGTCTGGTCGCTTGGTTTGATCTCTGCGACCGCCGCGGCCGAGGGGCGGAGCTCTTGCATTGGGTAGAGAGTGAGCGGACGCGGGCCCTTATCGGCCCGCAGGCCGAAGGTCTCCTCACGCGCCTTGGTCCCGTCTGCGGTCAACTTCGTAGTGGCGAAGTTCGGGAAGCGCTGGCGGATGCGCTCCGATGCGCCGTGGGGACTGCGCTGCTCGCAGGGAACTTCCCGTCCGCGGAGAAGGTCCGCTCGCTCATCGGGGCGCTGCGACCCTTGGACCGGAGCGACCGCCTTTTCGATCGCGACCTCACCCGGTTCCAAGCCGAGGCCCTTCGCAAGATTGCGATAGCGGAAGCCGAAAGGAAGACCGCCCGAAGGCGGTCGACCCCCGCGAAGCGCGGGAAGATCGTGGAGTGTGGCAGGTTCAACGCCCCTGGCGCAGTCGACGGAAGGCGCGTCCTCCCTGTCCACGGAGACCACGATGGGCTCTACGTGGTGACGGACCCATCAGGCGGAGAGATCTGTGCCTTGGAGCGGTGGAGCTGGCACGGGGAGATCCTGGCTGGAGTCGCCTTCGCGAAAGGCAGTCCCGAGGTGGCGCGAGCCGCGTTCTTTCCCAAGGGCAACGTCAGGAATCGGCCCACGCTGGTCCTTTACGACGTAGAGGGGAACATGATCGAGTGCGATCAGCCCAAGCGCGGCATCCGGAGGAGCGGATTCGGAAAGTTGCGCGTGGGAGTCGCCCCTTTCGAAAATGGTTCCATCGTGGACGTGCAGCCAACGGGCGCCGGGGACGACTGGGTACTCTTTCTTGATGGCGTCGGAAGGAACCGACTGATTCGTCTCGACGCCCGTGGCTCCATTGTCGAAGACGACGATCTCACGGGAATGTGGCAGGGCGCGAGGGCGAGGCTGGGAACGCTTGGCCGATCTCCAGCGATGTTCGGGGACGACGCTGTTTACCGCGCCGCCAAAGAGCACGAGCCGTATCCGTTTCGCCCCAACGGGTTGATGGAGGTTGTCTCCAGCCCCCCGCATCTCAAGGGGCGCACCCTTCTCGTGGAGCAGGATCAAGTCAAACTCTTCTACGTGGAGTCCCGTCAAATTCACCACAAGACGCTCGTCAAGGCGAGCGATGCGAAAGCCGGCTTCCTGCGCAATGGGGTCATTGTCATCGCAGAATCGGGCTCACTGAGGGCCCTTCGCATGCCCGTCCACGGGGAGCGCGTCATCGCTCAAGTAGCGCTGCCCATGGATGGTCCAACGGTGCCCGGCAGCGGCGTACCCACGCACGTTGTGGCGGGGGAGCGAATCGACCAGTTCGCCGTGTTCTGGGAAGGCGGCACGGTCACGGTCCACCGGGTCGAGGAGTGATTCCACCCGGTGGACGACGGGCGCGGTCCAACTACCAGCGTTCGACGCGCACCGGTGTCAGCTGCATGAGGGATTCATCCTGGCTTGCGATGGAGGTCTGCAGGCGCTCGAGCTTGGACTGAAGGAAGGTCTGCGCCACTTCAAGTTCCATCTCGCGGGCGGCGGCCTTGACATCTAACGCACCCGTGCCGGGCCCTTCGGGCGCGACGCTCTTCTTGATGTCCTCCAGGTTCGCCTTGGCGGCCTCCAGTCGAGTGGACAGCTGGACCTGTTGGGCGTCGAGGTCGGACAAGCCGACGGCTCCAATCGTGACGTTGTTGGACGCTTGGGCCAGGTCGGCACGGGCGCGGGCGAGCTTGGACTTGGCGTCCCTGAGCTCCCCGTTCGAGCTGACGCCACTCTTCACGAGCGCTGCCATCCGGTCCAGTCCGGTTTCCAGCAGACGGACTTCCGCCTCGGCGGCTTCAAGCTGGGCCTGGCTGGTCTGGATGTTGGCGAGGGCTCGCTGGCGATCGGCGTCGACGGCCGCAAGCTCGACCTGGAGCATGTCGGTTTCCTGGGCAATGGAGATCGCTTGGCTCCGGAGTGCCGCGACGTAGCTCTGGGAGGCTCGCTCCTTGTTCACCGCCGCGAGTTCCCGCGTGGCGTCATCGATGAGCTCGGTGTATCGAGCCTTCGCTTTCATCGCTTGCCGGTGGTTGGGAATCGAGATGCGGTTCATAAGGGCCACTTCAAGATTGCCGAGGCCCAAGGTAAGGAGCTCTTCTCGGGCCTTGGGGTCCTCGGGAGCCTTCGAGGTCAAGAAGACCTGTCCGATGAAGACGCCGGGGGGTTGGCGTTCCGCGCCCGGCATGGGGAGCAGGTTGAGCGACTTCGCCGGGTCACTTTTCTCCATGGCCCTCACGGGATGCAGCAACGCGGCCACGAGCATGTGGGTGAGGTAGATCCGTTGCGGGTCGTAGCGGATGACGATGGTAGCGGGTCGCAGCAAGCTGTAAGGGAGAGCTTCCGCGGCAAAATCGAGCTCGACCGCGCCGCTGAACTTCGACGGGGCAGCGTCTTGGGTGGGCCCAGCGAATCCGAATGCGAAAGCTCCGGCACCAAGGACTAGGAGGGTTTGAAGGGGCTTCATGGCTATCGGCTTTGGTTGGGGTTTGGGGTGGACGCGAGATAGGCGCGGGCGCTGCGCCCGCCATGGGAATTGGGGTGCTTGCGAGAAAGCTGGTGGAGGTTCACCCAGGCGGTGACGTCGCCGGCTTCCGCCAGGCGGTAGTTGGTGCGGAACTCGGTCGTGAGGGAATGCTCGACTGCGTCGCTGGCACGCCGCTTTGCTTTCGCAACCAGGTCCACGGGCGCGGGAGCTGCCGGGGTTCGGAGGGAGTCCTGGAGGTTGCGGATCACGTCTTGGATCGTGGGGCCCGGCGCAGGGACCGGGGCGTTGCCATCGGGCCTGGACCAGGGCGCCTGGTTCCAGCCCACGAAAGCGAGGAGCAGCGCGGCGGCGGCCCAAGACGCGTGCACGGCCCGTTGCCTGCGGCCACGCGATTCGATCCCTTCGAGCGTGAGGGGGCGAACGGGTACGCGCGATGCGCCGACCTCTGCCGCCCGGAAGCGCGCGGCCCAGTCCTGGTCTCGGAGGGGGTCCGTCACGGCGTGACCTCCCTGGGCGCTGGTTCGCCAGGACGCGGCCCATCCGGTCCGACTAGGGCCCGCAGCCGTTTGCGGGCGCGGCTGAGGCGTGCATCGACGGCCGGGCGGGCCAGCTCCAGGCGCCCGGCCACCTCCTCGACATCGAGTTCCTCGAGGTAGCGCAGGACGAGGACTTCCCGGTCGGCATGGGGGAGGCGTCCGAGGGCGCTGCGCAGGAGGCCGTCGTCGTTCGAGTGTGTCGCCCCCGGCGGCGCTTCGATATGAAGCTCCTGGTCCCCGAGGAGCTTCCCGAACCATCGGCCCCGGCGGGAGCGTGCCCGGCCGGCGGTCCGAGCCCGTTGGACCGCGATCTGGTGGACCCATGTGGACCAACGGGCCTCGCCCGCAAACTGGGCGCGGTTCCGCCAGGCGCTCAGGAACACGTCCTGCACGACGTCCTCCACGTCGGCGGCCTTGCCCGGCCACGCCAGGAGCCGCTCCACGAGCCTCGTGACCTCCGGCCACGCATCGGTCATCTGCCGCTCGAAGGACTCGCGCTCGAGGGCGCGCTGGGACAGCTCTTCGCCCATGAAGATGCCGGGGGCCGCGTCCAAG
>CAJXRJ010000695.1 GCA_913058555.1 uncultured bacterium | reverse complement strand
CCGAGGGGGCCATGGGCACCCTCGGTCCGCTCGCGGTTCTGGGAGACACTCGCCTGGCGCCGCTCTCCCTACCCCACTCTTCGCTATCGCGCGGGCGGGCTAAGCTCCTGGATGGTAGCGCCTGCCCCCTCGTTCATGACGAGCACTGAGTAGCGCTCGACCGGCGGCCCCTGGACCCCCGAAAGGGACACGTAGTCGAAGCGGCCTCGCAGGTCGGTGTAGCCATCCTTGTGGAAGCGCACCTTGCCGTTCGCGAGCTTCGCGTAGACCTTGACGTATGTCTTAGGGAGCGGGGCTTTGCTCGTGCCATCGACGACGCGCACCTGGCCGTAGCGCTCCATGCCCTGGACCACCAGGTCACCGGCGAAGTAAGTCGTTCGGCGGGAGAGCCCCGCACCGCGCACTTCCACGAGCACGTTTGCGCCCTGGAAAGCAGCGGGGAGCGCCAACACCTGGCGCGTCTCCCCCTTGGCAAGGGCGATCACCTCGGAGCGATTCGGCTGCACCAGCCCGAACGCACCCTCGTCCCCGCGGACGAAAGGACTGTTCGAGAACAGGAACTCGATGTCCATGCGATGGTAGCGCACTTCGACCTCGTCGATGCGCTCGTAGTCCACGACGAGCTTGCCGTCGTCGACCTTGACGGTCATGACCGGCTCGTTCGAAGCCAAGGCGCCCTGGGACTGGTTCCGGTCGTCGGGATCCACGGCATCGCTCGGGCCGCGGCCTTCGATTTCGTCGATCTGGGCCAGGACGTTTCCGAAGCGGCTGCTCCAGCGCGCCACCGGGTGCCCGGCGTAGCGCTCGGCGATGGCCCGCGCCCCCTGGATGTCTTCGCGGTAGAACGCGAGATGTGCCGCCATGTAGTCGTATTGGATCTGCGTCCGCAGCTCGCTGCGGTCGATGGCCTCAAAAGTCGCCAGGGCTTCCCCGACGCGCTCCTGAAGCAGAAGGTAGTAGCAGAGCTCCATCCGATCGTCAGAGTCGACCTCGGCGTCCCTCGCGAGGTTCCCAAGGAAGGCCATGTACTGGGCCCGGAACTGGTCGTTGAGGATCTTCCGCTGGCCACCGAAGGCGTAGGTGCGGCCGTTCACGAGCGGTTCATAGGCCAGGTGCTCGTAAAGGGCACGCTTCTCCGGGTCCACCGTCAGCATGGACGACTGGAACGGAGCACCGACACGACCAAGGATGTTCTGGTTCATGGACAGGAACACCTCCGACGCCTGGGAGTCCCGGTGCTTGATCGCGTACTGCCAAAGCACCGGGCTGTAGATATTTTGCTGGGCGAGGGCCCCAGTGACCTGCGCGAACGCGCGGGCCTCCTTCATGCGCCATGCGATCTTGTCGAGGTCCAAAGCGTGGGCGTTCTTCTGGGTCAGGTACTCGATGACCTGCTCCAGCTCGCCGTTCTGGGAGACCCACTCCCAGGTGGTCGTGTCCTCCTGACTGAGCTGCTTCACCGCCGTGAACGACACCGCGCGCGCTGCGCCGAGCAACACCGCCCCCTGCCCCGCATGCACCGGGTAGCCGCTGAACTCGCCGGTCTCGGGGAAGTAGAAGAAGGTCTCCACCGACTGCGTCCCGTAGGGCCCGAGCGCGATCGGCATTCCCTGGGTCACCTGGGTCGTCACCAGCGGCAGCGCTCCCTTGGGGATCTGGATCAGGGCCTGGAGCTGAACATAGGAAGAGCTCGGGTTCGTGATCACCACGCGGCTGCCGTAGGGGCGACCAGTGAGGAACTCCCCGGTCTCGTAGAGCTCGACCTCGACTCCATCCACCACGTGCGTGCGGCGTTCGGGGCGGAAGTAGTCCTGCCCAACGAGGAGCTCCGCTGCCCCTTCCTTGGGCGCGGCGTCCCCGATGTCCTCAAGGGCCAGCAGCATCGGCGAACCCGCCGTCATCGTGACCGAGCGGCCCTGGGCGTCGGCCTTGTGCTCGGCCGCCACAAAGGGAAGATCGAGCAGCGCAAGCGCCAAGAGCATCTCCGCCGTGTTGCGGGTCGCCAGCGGGAATGCACCCGAAACGAACGCGCCATCGGAGACCGCCAGATCGACCCAGAAGGGCGAAACCGTAATCAGCTGCGAGTTCGTCGCCCCAAGACGCGTGCGCCAGTAGTGGGTCTCCGCCAGCTCTTGGGTTGGATCCAGATCCCGGAAGAAGAAGCC
The DNA here is from genome assembly GCA_913058555.1 of uncultured bacterium. Classification (GTDB taxonomy): domain Bacteria; phylum Planctomycetota; class UBA1135; order UBA1135; genus Saltatorellus. Next base: position 1,785 of record CAJXRJ010000695.1, on the reverse strand, counting down.
TGCAGCTTTCTCGCGCCGCGACGAGTCTTTGTCAAAGGCCAGGAATCCTGCGGGATCCTCCGAGGGGGCCCCGGGTGCATCGGAGGGACTGGGAACAGCCCGCTGGGCCGGCGTCGGCTCCGCACCAAGCGCGATCGATTCGGTGCTGGGGCGACCCGCGCTCATTCGCTCGCGGCCGCCGCCGCTCGTGGGCTGCCCGGCGCGCCTGTCCACCCTCGCACGGTTGCGCTCGACCGCGGCCACCTGGCGTGCTTCCTTCATGGTCTCCGCCATGATCCCCTGATCCATGTCCAGCTTCCCTGCGAGCAACACCTGCCCGAACGCCTCCTCGACGGAGAACGTTCCCCTGGGTACAAGCGCCATGAGGTCCTTGACGAGGCCGGCGGCGTCCCCGTCGACGCTCCTCAGGAGCAGGATCTTCTCGACGATGTTGAGGCGCTCAAAGCACCAGGGCTCCAGGTACATCCCGAGGTCGTCGCCCAGGAGCCAAGCGTCCATGAACGTCCGGTGGCCCTTGTTGGCCAGGTACGGCGCCACGATTCCTTCGAAGAACACCGGGTCCTTGCGCTTCAGGAACACGTGCAGTTCGTGGCACGCGAACTCAGAGTAGAGCTCGAGCTTCTCCTCCTCGATGAGCGAAGGCCAGCGCGTCAGAAACTCGAACTTGGCCAGCTCGCTGCCCTCGCCCGCGACCGTGCGATAGAGGTTGAAGACATCGGATAGGGAGTCATAGGTCTGAGCCCCTGCGTTGACGGCGTCGCGAATCTGCACGGAGTCGCCGGCATCCACAAAGATCACCCGGCGCTGTTGGGTCATGGGGCGCGACGAATCGAGGGGATCCATCAGGCGCAAGTCGCGCCGCTCCAGGTCCCGTTCCTGGCGGGTGACGTCCAGGGCCACTGTCAGCTGAAGGTCCGTGGCCACGAGCCGGATCATGTGATTCGGCCCGAGCTCCGCGAGGGGGATGCGCACGCGCCCGTTCTCATCCGGTCGCAGCTCCGAAAGCACCGCCGCGGGCTTCCCGAGGAAGTCGACGGTGCGGTTGTGCGTCGGGTCCGTGCTCCCGGCCCTTTTCGCTTTACGCTTGCGGCGCAATTGATCGAGGCCACCGAGGGTATCCCCAGCCCCGCGATAGGCGCCGCCCTCGGCACCGTCCTCCATCATGCGATCGTCGGTCTGATTGATGACCCACGGGTTCAAGAGGTAGCCCGGGCGATCCAGCATGTTGCCCGCATAGGCGGTCATGCGCCGGCGGTCGAGGATGTATCGGTACTCGTCGCTGATGGCGCGGCCGGACTCGTAGGTCGTCCGAGGGCCCACGAGGCTGCTCGAGCGGGCCGTGCGGCGCGCGTCCAGGGCGAGGTCTTCGGAAGGTTCGAACGGGTCGACGTACTTGGTTCCCACCACGTGCAGGCGGGTCGCCTCGGAGATACCACCGAGCTGGGCCACAAGGTCGTCGCCGTCCCGGAACACGTCCACGATCTGCAGCGGGGTCGGGTCCGAGGCGTTCAGCGCCCGGTGCTCACCGATCACGTGGCCAAAGGCCTTGCCGCCGCCGGCGATGCGTACGTCAAGGGTGCGGCCGGACTCCTTCAGGCTCAGGCGATAGTCGCCTGGCTTCAGTCCCTCCAGTACGACGTACCTGTTCTCGATGCGAGTGGCCGCAAAGGTGTCGCGCAGCACCTCATCGCCGCGCAGTTCCAGGAGCGACAGCGCCCTCCTTTCCTGCCCGTCGTAAGCACCGGAGTACGGAATGCGAAGCGTGTCGCCAACGCTCCCGTGAAC
>CAJXRJ010000694.1 GCA_913058555.1 uncultured bacterium | reverse complement strand
TAGTCTCGTGGGCTCGGAGATGTGTATAAGAGACAGGTACAGGAGAGCAACGTCGTCGGGAAGGCGGGCAATGCGGGGTTCCTTGGGCGAGCCTTTGACCCCTACACGCTCTTCCCGCCAGGCGACGACAGGAATGAGACCAAGATGGACCGCATCAAGGTCGACGACCTGACGTTACGGCCTGAACTCTCGGAGGCGCGGCTGGCGCGCCGTGCCCGCATGCGAAAGCTGGTCGACGCGTCGTCTCCGGAGGTCAAGCGGGCCGTGGCGCGCTTCGATCTCGACGAGTACACAGATACCGCGCTGGAGCTGGTCCTTTCCGGTCGAGCCCGCGAGGCCTTCGACCTGCAGTCGGAGCCGAAGGAGCTGCGCGATCGATACGGCCGGAGGACCTTCGGCCAGAGCTGCCTCCTCGCGCGCCGTTTTGTTGAGGCGGGGACGCGCGTTGTCCAGGTCAACTGGACCAAGCACGCCAACTCCGACCTCCACTCCTGGGACGTTCACAAGGACCTCCAGCACCGCATGCGAGACCTCGCAGCGCCCATGCTCGATCCCGCGCTTGCCACGCTCGTTGAGGACCTCGACGATCGCGGCATGCTCGATGACACCCTGGTCGTCGCCGTGGGGGAGTTCGGGCGGAGCCCCCGCAAGGGACTCAGCACGTCCGGCAACGACAACGACGCGGACAGCCGCGACCACTGGCCCTACTGCTTCACGGCGGTCGTGGCCGGGGGCGGGATGAAACGTGGCTTCGTGTACGGCAAGTCGGACGAGACCGCGTCCGCGCCGACCGAGAAACCGGTTCATCCGACCGATCTCCTGGCGACGATCTACCACGCCGTGGGCATCAAGCCCGAGACGATCGTCATGAACCACCTCAACCAGCCGCGCGAGCTCGTGAAAGGGACGCCGGTCCTGGAGTTGTTCTCGTGATGCGCCCGTGGTTGGCCGCGACGGCGCTGCTTCTCATGCCCGCCCTACCTGCGCAGGACGCCGTGAGCTTCGCGGACGACGTCCTCCCGGTGCTCACGAAGCACTGCCATGGGTGCCACCAGCCCGCAAAGGCTAGCGGTGGGACCCAACTGATCACGCACCTCGACCTCGTCGGTGGCGAGTCCCCAGTGGTGGTCCCCGGAAAGCCGGAGGAGAGTCTCTTGCTCGAGGTGGTCACGCCCTTCGACGGGGACGCGCCATCCATGCCGCCGGGCGCCGATGCACTGTCGGGTGCCACGGTCGACATGCTTCGGCGTTGGATCGCAGAGGGAGCGCTCGACGACTCCCCACCGGCCCCTGCAGACGAGCGTAACGAGATGGGGGAGCCGATCTATCGCAAGCCCCCGGTCGTCACCTCACTGGCCTACTCGCCGGATGGGAAGACCCTCGCGGTCACCGGGCGCGGCGAAGTGCTCCTTCATCGGTCGGATGTGTCCGGAGCGCCAATCGCGCGGCTTGTGGGTCTGTCGGAGCGAATCGAAACGGTGACGTTCTCTCCCGATGGCAAGCGACTCGCGGCCTGCGGGGGGGCGCCCGCCCTTCGCGGCGAGCTTCAAATCTGGGACGTCCCGGGACAGGAGCTACTGGTCTCCAAGAACCTCACGTACGACACCCTGCGTGGTGCGAGCTGGTCCGGGGATGGGAAGCGCGTCGCGTTTGGTTGCACCGACAACACGGTGCGCGTGGTCCAGTCTGCGACCGGAGAGGAGGTGCTCTTCCAGGGCGCGCACTCTGACTGGGTGCTTGGGACCGCGTTCTCTAGCGACGACTCTCACCTCGTGACCGTCAGTCGGGATCGTTCGATGAAGCTCATCAAAGTGGAATCGCAGCAGTTCATCGACAACATCACGAGCATCACGCCGGGGGCCTTACGGGGAGGACTCATGGCCGTCGCCCGCAGACCGAAGCTGGACCAACTCCTCGTGGGGGGGGCCGATGGCTCCCCAAAGATGTACAAGATGTACCGCGAAGAAAAACGGGTCATCGGCGATGACTTCAATCTGCTGCGTGCGTTCACGAGGCTGCCTGGCCGTGTTTTCTCGGTGGCCTGGAACGACGACGGAACCCGCTTCGTCGCGGGGGCCAGTCTGCGTGGAAGCGGCACCGTGAGCCTCTACGATGTAGGGAAGGAAGCGCCGCTCTGGACCCGCGAAGTACCGTCAGGCGTTTACACCGTGGCCTATCGACCCAACGGGCAAGAGGTCGTGGCGGGCGGCTTCGACGGCATCGTTCGTGTGTTGGCCGCAAGCGACGGGGAGCTCCTCCGGGAGCTCGTGCCCGTGCCCCTTGAGAAGAGCTCGTGGAACCTGTTGGAGCAATCAGCGCGATGAAGTCAATCTTCCCAATGGTTGCGGTGCTGGCGATCTGGCTGTGTGGACCGAGTCTCTTTGCAGAAGGGGGGCGCTCTGACGCAAAGGGCGTCGTCAGCTTGGACGTCGTTCCAAGTGAGATCGTCCTCGACGGTCGTTTCGCCTACGTGCAGCTGGTCGTTCAAGGGCGAACCGCGGACGGTATGGCCACGGACGTCACCCGAGCCGTAGACGCCACGGGGGCCGCTCAGCACCTGGCCATCGACGCGAAGGGGCTGGTGCGCCCGCTCGTGGACGGGGAAGGGGAGCTCGGCTTGAGCATCAACAGCGTGGATGTCTCGATCCCGTATCGCGTGTCCGGCATGGGCGAAGAGCCTGCCCCACGCTTCCGCACCGACGTCATGCCTATCCTGTCACGGGCGGGGTGCAACACCGGTAGCTGCCACGGGTCTGCCGACGGCCAGAACGGCTTCCGGCTGTCCCTGCGCGGGTACGACGCCGTCTTCGACCATGGGTCGCTCACGGACGACCTTGGCGCGCGTCGTTTTGACCGCGTGGCCCCCGAACGCAGCCTCTTCCTCGCGAAGCCCGCCGGCCGTGTGCCCCACGTGGGCGGCCAAGCGCTCGACCCCGGTTCCCACGACTACGCACTGCTTCTCGCCTGGACGAAACAGAACGCTCCCTTCGAATCCGACGGACCGCGCGTCGCATCGATCGAGGTTCTGCCGAAGGACCTCGCCCTTCAGGACGTGGGCGACCGGCAGCAGGTCGCCGTTTGGGCAACGATGAGCGACGGGTCGCGGCGGGATGTGTCCGCCCACGCGTTCGTTGAAACGAGTGACATCGAGACCGTCGAGATCGACGCCCGCGGTCTGGTGACGGCGACACGGCGAGGCGAGGCCGCGATCCTCGCGCGATACGAGGGCCAGTACGCTGCATCGCGCCTACTCGTCATGGGGGACCGGGAAGGCTGGACGTGGACGGATCCGCCTGTGCACAACGCAATCGATACCCACGTCTACGCGAAGCTGAAGGCGATCCGCTCCGAGGCGGCAGACCTTTGCAGCGACGCTGAGTTTGCCCGGCGGGTCTACCTGGACCTGGCAGGGGTCATTCCTACCGCCCGTGAGACTCGCCAGTTCCTCGAGGACACGCGTGGGACCCAGGTCAAGCGCAAGGAACTGATCGAGCGTCTTCTGGGTAGCCCGGACTTCGTCGACTACTGGACGAACAAGTGGTGCGACCTCCTCCAGGTCAACTCGAAGTTTCTGGGCACCGAGGGGGCGCGTCTCTTCCACGACTGGGTGCGCAGCAGCGTCGTGAGCAATGCACCGTACGACGGGTTCGTGCGGGAGATCCTGACGGCGTCAGGGTCGACCCACGCCAACCCCCCAGCGAACTTCTTCAAGGTCCACCGCGAGCCGGACCTTGCGATGGAGACAACGACGCAGCTCTTCCTCGGGATTCGCTTCAATTGCAACAAGTGCCACGACCATCCATTCGAGCGCTGGACCCAGCGCAATCACTGGCAGATGGCCGGGCTGCTCGCCCAGGTGGCCCGTGCCGATGCTCCTGGCCCGGAGGAGGAGATGATCAGCGACGGCGCGGTGGGGGACGTGAAGTTCCCGGATACCGACGTGGTCGCTGAACCCGCGT
>CAJXRJ010000693.1 GCA_913058555.1 uncultured bacterium | reverse complement strand
GAAGATCTCTTCGCTCGTCTTGAGGGTGTAGGTTTCGTAGCTCACGGGCGGAGTCTACCCCGCGGCGCCGTCGGTAACGCCTAAAGGCCTGCGAGGGTCTCGCTGAGCGCCTTCGGGGAGGGCTGCGCAAGGCGCACGATGCGGGAGAATCGTGCGTATTCCGGGGCGAGCTCGGCATGGGTGGTTTGCCCGATGGCGATGGCCGTGACCCTCGGCGTGTCCGGCGTCCGCAGCCAGACGGACACAGCCGACGGGCTGGCGAAGAACGCCGCGTTGAGCTGCTTGGGGAGGACCGAGCCTTCGAGGTCCTCGGTGCGATAGGCGATGGGGTCTTCCACCTGCCGACCCGCGATCACGAGGTACTCGCGCAGGTCATTGGCACGGTCACCCCTGGGCCAGAGCACGGTCTGTCCCGCGTCGGTGGCGGCGATCAGCTTCTCTGCGAGGACCTTGGCTCCCTCGTCCCCCGGGGGAACGACGATCGCAGGATCGATGCCGAGGGCGCGCATGGCCCTGGCGGTGGCGACGCCCACGGCCGCATGCTTCGATTCCCGCACGTCGGTGCGCGAGTCCCAAAGGCGCTTCAGGGCGGGCAGGGCGTTCTGGCTTGTGACGGCCACGAAGGTCGGAAGGAGCCCCACGCGCGCCTTCGGAATGGCCTTCGCGACGATCTTCACGAGGGGGAAGTGCAGGGGCTTCCAGCCCGGCACCGTGTAGACGGCGTCGATCCAGCGCTTGGCGGCGCGCTCCGACGCCGGGCCGGTCAGGGCCACGCGTCGGTCGCCGTTGGGGCGCGATGGGCCACTTCCGAAAGGGCCTGCTGCTTGGGAACTCATGCGGCGCCGGCCTCGCGGGCCTCCTCCACGAGCCGGGCCCCGCCGCGGCCGGCGATGTCGTCCGCGAGCTTCTCGGCTAGCGAAACGGCATCGTGGACCGAGCCTTCGATGTGCCCTTCAATGGACTCTTTGCCATCGAGGGAGAGGACGCGCCCTGTCAGGGACATGGTGTCTCCGCTAACGGTGGCGTGGCCACCGACGGGGGCGTTGCAGCCGCCCTTGAGGAGGGCCAGGAACCGGCGTTCGGCCTGGGCGCTCGCCCAGGCCTCGGGGTCCCGGGCGTCGCGCTTCAGTCGCTGGATGGTCTCCGTGTCGTCCGTCCTGCACGTCAAGCCGACGATCCCTTGCCCGACCGCGGGCAGGAATCGCGTCACGGGCAGTACGTCGCTGATGTGACGCTCAAGCCCCAGCCGAACGATGCCCGCCCGGGCGAGCACGGTGGCGTCCACCTCTCCGCCGGTCACCTTCGCGATACGCGTCGGGACATTGCCACGGAACGGCACGATGTCGAGGTCGGGCCGAGCGGCGCGCAGCATGGCGCCGCGCCGCTGGGAGCCGGTTCCCACGCGCGCGCCCCTGGGGAGGGTGTCTAGGGTCCAGGGTTCCCTGGCGACGAGGACGTCTTCGATCATCCCGCGCTCGAGCACACCGGCGAGCACGACGCCGTCCTGGAGAGTCGTCGTCATGTCCTTCAGGCTATGGACGCCCACGTCCGCGTCACCCGCTATGACGGCACGGTCGACCTCCACCGTGAAGATCCCGATGCTCCCAAAGCGCGCCAGTTCCGTGGACTTATCCTGGTCGCCGCGGGACTCGATGATGACGAGTTCCGCACCTGGACCGAGCCGCTCTTGGGTGCGGTGCGCTTGCCAGAGGGCCAAGTCGCTTCCGCGGGTGGCGAGACGGAGGTTCGTCACTTGGCTTTGCCTCCGAAGTCGCGCTGGGTGTCGCGCAGGAGTGCGTGGATATGGTCGGCGCCGGTCGTCGTGCAAACTTCCAGGGCGAAGGTCGAGGTGCGCAGACACCAGGCCCGCGGCTCCGCCACGGTCTTGCCGCCCCAGTGGGCGAACGTGCAATCTTCCGCGCCTTCGAGCGTGTAGTCACGCAGCTCGGGCTCGAGCAGCTCTTGATAGCAATCGAGCAGGGCGCTGGCGGCTTGCCGCTGATCTTTGCTCAAGCTCGCCACGTCGGCGCCGCCGGCCGGCGGAAGGTCCCACTTGCCTGGCCCCATTCGAACGTCCTTTGGCTTCTGCCCGGGGCTCAAGGCCGCCCCCTTGGGGCCAAGGGTCAGAAGCAGCGCGTCCGTCTTGGCGCGCAATTCGCGGAAGGCGTCGACGGTGATGTCTTTGTCCCGCGCGTTCAGGAGGGGGCTTGCGCCAATGAAGAATGGCGTCGTGGCCGGGGCCTCGCCGGGGACAAAGCTCACGTGCAGCGCGAGGTGATGCCCTTCGAAGCGAACCGACCAGCGGCCGTCCTTGTTCGGTTCGCCGTAGACGCGCAGCCAGTAGAGATCCGGGTCCCGGTTGGTGGCCGGCTTGCCCGGCTTCGACTCCCGTTCGTGGAGGACCGACTCCAGCTCACGGATCTGGTGCCAAGCGTCCATGCCCTTGTCGGAGAGGGCTTCGTCGAGGATGGCCTCGAGCTGCGCCATCGACGTCTCGGACAGCCCGCCGAGGGCGATGCCCTTGCGGCTCACCGGGCCGAAGGCCCACGTGCGTCGCTCGGGGTCGTCGTACCCGGTGGTGGCTTCGCCGGTGGCCGCTTCGTCGAGTCCTGCGAGGAAGGCCTGGGTCTTCTCCGCCATCCTCCCGGAGAGGGTTTCGGAGCCGGCGGCCTGGCCACGGGCCTGGGCGGCCGCGAGGGCGCCCACTCCGAGGAGTAGGGCGAGACTAGCAGTCCTGGCGGCTTGGGAGGTCTTGGTGGTGGGCTTCATGGTCCCGCAGGATAAGCGCCAGCGCCCCGGACGAGGGGTCACGGGGCCCGGACGGGGGTCTCGCACCGGGAATATTGGGCGGTGCCCGCTAACAGTCTTCAACGACCCACGTAGTTGAAGGTCGGCCCCAGGCCCGGTTCCTTGGCCCAAAGGGCCGTCATTCCGTCCTAGCCACGTCTGAAGACATCCCACACGTCATGCAGTTCGAAACACCGATCAAGCTTGCAGTTTCAGCCCTTGGCACCGCTTGCGCCCTCGCAGCCCTCGGTCTGGCCCAGGAGGCTCCCTCCGCCGGGGCCGGGTCGCCGCTGCAGCCCGTGCGCACCGCAAGCCAGGAATCCTCGCCCAACATCCCTGGGGTCCCCCTGAGACCTTTCGCCGGGTCCGACATGGGCACCCCAGCACCCTCAGCGTCCCAGGATCAGCCCGCCATCCGCGACGGGGACCTGGAGAATCACCTGCGCCAACGCCTCAGTCTCACGGACCTCGACGCGCGGATGGACGCTTTCCAGGACGTGGCGCAAAAGGCCGCGATCGAGTCGGCCGTGCGCAAGGCGCTCCAGTCCATCGCCGACGACCAGGCCGATGTGGACCTCGCCTTCTCTGCCCGTTTGGCCCTGCGGGAGGCCGATCGCATCGGCACCTGGGGCCGGGCCGGAACCGCGTTCGGCGGCCAGGGCCTACGCCAGCCCCAGGATCCGATGGAGGCCATGCAGCGTCAGCTGGATCAGATCTTCGGCCAGGACCCGTTCCTCAACGGCGCCTTCAAGAACGACCCATTCTTCAACCGTCCCTTTGGCGGCCGCGCCGGCAGGCGCTCTGGCGGCATCGGCATCGACCCTTTCGGTGCAGGCGATCCGTTTGAGGAGCTTGAGAAACGGGTCGAAGAGATGCGGCGCCGCATGAACGACGCCCGCACGGGGCAGTTCAACCCAGGCACCGGTGGATTCACCGTGACCCCCCGCGGCGGCATGTCTCGCTCCTCCAGCACGAGCGTCTCGATCACCCCCGACGGCATCCGCGTGGAAGTCATCGAAGACAACGGCGACGGTCCCAAGAAGACCACCTACGAAGCGCCCAGCAAAGAGGAGCTTCTCGAGCTCCACCCCGAGCTGAAAGATCGTCTGCGATAGGCACTGATCTTCGGTCACCCACAAGTTGCTGTCTCTTATACACATCTCCGAGCCCACGAG
>CAJXRJ010000692.1 GCA_913058555.1 uncultured bacterium | reverse complement strand
CCTAGTCTCGTGGGCTCGGAGATGTGTATAAGAGACAGAGCCAAGAGGGCGGCTGCCATGGCGGCGGGCCGGGCCTTGGCCTGGATCGTTGAGGTCTTGGAGGACATGCGTTGAAACGGGTGTGGCCTGGGCGCGGGCGTCCGATTTGGGGCTTGGGCTCCGAAAGGAATGGCGCTCGCCAGGTCTCAGGTAATGGGTCCAGGGGCTGATTCCCCCGGGCAGACCCCTTAGCCGTCGGGTGCTGGGCCCGGCTCCCTTGATACGAAGCTGCATTGGGCTCCCGCGGCGACCGAAGTGAAACACCTCGGGTCTTGGCACGATGGGGAGATGCCCCGTCCCGAGATTTCCCATGGAGCACCGACTCCCGCGCTCCTGCGGGCGCTCGATCGCCGGGACCCCGTCCTGGGCGCCGCCCGCCGCCGCGTCGCGCCGTTTCCGTCCTATCCCGATGCCAGCGGCGGACGGACGCACTTCCACGCCCTTGGCCGTGCCATCGTCCATCAGCAGCTCGCGGGTGCCGCGGCGCGGACGATCCACGGGCGCGTTTGCAGGCTGACCCCTGGGAGTGGTTTTCCCACCGCAGAGCATGTCATGGCTCTCTCCGAAGAGGAGCTCCGGGGCGCGGGCCTCTCGGGGGCGAAGTTCGCTTCGCTGCGTGATCTCGCCGAGCGTTCCCTGGACGGCCGCCTGAAGCTCCGATCTATCGGGCGCATGGCGGACGAGGACATCATCGATGTGCTGGTCCAGGTGCGGGGCATCGGGCGCTGGACCGCGCAGATGTTCCTGATGTCGAGACTCGCGCGGCTGGATGTGCTCGCACCCGACGACCTTGGCCTGCGTGAGGGCTGCAAAAGGCTCGACGGATTGAAGGAAAGGCCGACGCCCAAGGAACTCAGCTCGCGCGGCGCGGTTTGGGCGCCCCTGCGTTCCGTGGCGTCATGGGTCCTTTGGCGCCTGACCGAAGACACGCCGTGAAGCGCGCCTCACAGAATCTGTGATCGGCCTTTAGAACTCTTATCGCACGGTCACGCGATCGGGACGTGGATCTCACACCGGTGGACGAGGTTGTTGGCCCTCGCCTTCCTGGCGGGGTCCACCATGCGAATCCAACTGCCCATCGCCGCGCTTGCCGCGTGCACCCTTGTCCTCACCGCCCGTACTCTTGCCCAAGGCGAGGATCCCGCCCAGCGCCCCGCCTTGGGAAGCGTGGACGACGAACTTCCCTCTGTGGCGGCCCTCCATGCCTGGGCCAAGAGAAGCGCCGCGAAGAAGGGGGGAGCGCCGGCGCCGGCGGATCTTCCACAGCCGTACCTGGATCTCGACTACGACGGCTACCGCGCCCTGCGTGCGAAACGGAGCACGCGTCTTTGGGATGGGACGGCGGCGCGCTTCCGAGCCGAGCCACTGCACCTTGGGGGACACTACCAGATCCCCGTGAGGGTCTCGGTCATCGGCCGCGACGGGAAGATGCGGCCCTACGGGTTCAGGTCCGAGGCCTTCGACCTGCCCGAGGGATTGAAGCCACTCCCCGAAGGATCGGGATTCGCGGGCCTACGATTCCTCTCGTGCGAGCGCCGTCTAGGGGCGTTTGACGAGTTCCTTGTTTTCCACGGTGCCAGCTACTTTCGCGCCGTGGGTCGGTGTCACGGCTTCGGCACCTCCGCCCGGGGCCTTGCGATCGATACGGCGCAGCCATCGGGTGAGGAGTTTCCGTCGTTCACGCGGTTCTTGCTCGAGGAGCCGGAGCCGGGGACCCAGGCGCTCGTCCTTCACGGGCTGATGGAATCCAAGTCGGCCACGGGGGTCTTTCGTTTTGAAGTGACGCCGGGCCTCGAGACCGTGATGGACGTGGACGCCGTTCTCTATCCAAGGCGTGCGCTGGAGCAAGTCGGGATCGCGCCGCTCACGTCGATGTTTCTCTTCGCCCCGCGGCGCGGTCGAAGAGTGGATGACTTCCGTGGCGCTGTGCACGACGCGGACGGGCTCGCGATCATCACGGGGTCGGGGGAGCGCCTTTGGCGGCCGCTTTCGAACCCCAAGAGCCTGCAGGTCTCCGCCTTTGTGGACCAGTCGCCCCGCGGGTTTGGGTTGATCCAGAGGAGTCGGGACGCGGGGTCGTTCGGGGACTTGGAGGCGGAGTACGAAAGGCGTCCTAGCGTTTGGGTCGAGCCCCTCGAGCCTTGGGGCAAAGGAGCCGTCGTCCTCGTGGAGATCCCTACGGAGACGGAGTTCAACGACAACGTGGTGGCGTTCTGGCGACCGGAAGTGCCGCTCGCAGCGGGCGTTCCAGCGCGGTTTCGGTACCGACTGCGGTTTGCCGACGGTGCGCCGGATGAGGCCGACGTCTCGCGCGTCGTCTGCACGGGCGAGGGACGGGCTGTGGGGGCGCTGGCAGAGTCCACGGCGCGGGTGTTCGCCGTGGACTTCCTCGGGGCCGAGTCCCTGCGAGGTGTCCCCCTCGGGGAGTTGGAGCTGGACGCTTGGGCGTCGGCGGGGACGCTCGAAGAGACTCGCTTGGAGCGTTTGCACGGCGGCGGCGTCCGGGCGGTGCTGCGCTTCGAGCCTGGCCCGGACGTGCGGGCGGCGGACCTGAGCGCGGCGCTCAGGACGAAGGGGAAAGGCGAGGGCGAAGGTATGGACTGGATGGGAGTCGTCAGCGAGCGATGGATGACGAGGTGGCAGCGGTGAGCGCGCTCGGCCAGGGCTTGGGGGGACAGCATCCCGGCCCGGGGAACGATCCGGGGAGGGAACCAGCGAATGGGGCTGTGGGGGACACGATGCCACCGCCCGCGCCGGTGCCCATGGCGGTCCAGCCCGTGCTCGGCGTTCGCCGCCGCGCGCCCCTCGAGCGCGTGGAAGGCCGCGTGATCATTGCGCGGATCGTGGCGCTGGCCGGGGCGGCGTGGGTGACGGCCATGTCAACCTCGTTGCTTTGGAGGACGATCGTCGAGGCGGAGTCGGGGCTCGCTGGGTCGGCTTTCGGGTGGCTCCAGGTCGTGTTTGTTGCCCTGTTTTCCGCAACCTTCGGGTGGATCGCGTTCTCCGCGATGGGCGTGTTGGCGGGGCTTTTGGATGGGCTCCTGAAGCGCTGGATAGGCGGATCCGATTCCCCTTGGCCAGAGGGCGATCCCGATGGCCCCGTGGCGCTGGTGATGCCCGTTTACAACGAGGAGCCCGCGGCGACGACCGCGGGGTTGCTTGCGATGGCGGAAGGCTTGATCCGGGAGGGGGCCGGGGACGCGTTCGAGATCGTCATCCTGAGCGACACGAATCAGCCCCGGGCCTGGACCGCGGAGACCGCAGCGGTGCACGAGCTCCGGAAGCGGCTCGCCGGGCGCATGGGGGTTTGGTATCGGCGGAGGACGCGCAATACTGCGCGCAAGTCGGGGAACGTGGAGCAGTTCGTGCGGGGCTGGGGCGGACGCTACCCGTACTTTGTGATGCTGGACGCGGACAGTTTGATGGAGCCAAAGACGCTCGTGACGATGGCGCGGCGCATGGCCGGCAATCCCGCGCTTGGTCTCTTGCAGAGCGTGCCGCAGCTCGCGGGCGCCCGGGCGCCGCTGCCGCTCCTGCAGCAATTCGCGTCACGGGTCTTTGGCGGGCCCATCTCGAGGGGGGTGGCCGCGTGGCAAGGGGCCGACGGCAACTACTGGGGGCACAACGCGATCATTCGGTCGTGCGCCTTTGCCGGCGCCTCGGGCCTGCCCGTTCTGTCGGGCAAGGCGCCGTTGGGTGGCCCGATCCTCAGCCACGACTTCGCGGAGGCCGCGTGGATGCGACGGGCGGGGTGGTCGGTGCGCATGGACCCAGGGCTTGGTGGCTCCTTTGAGTCCGGCCCTCCGACGCTTCTCGACGTGGCCGTGCGCGACAGGCGATGGATGCAAGGCAACTTTCAGCATGCGAAGATCCTCTTTGCGTCCGGGCTGTCTCTTATACACATCTGACGCTGCCGACGATATGCA
>CAJXRJ010000691.1 GCA_913058555.1 uncultured bacterium | reverse complement strand
GCCCAAGGGCATCTTCCAGCGCCTCTTCAGCGGCGAAGTGGCGACCGACGAGAACGGCGAACTGCTGCTCGGCCGGTTCTCCGCAGGCAACTACGAGCTGCGCGTGTCATCGGGCTTCCGCACCCGATCGTTCGATGTCGAGGTGTCGGGCGACCCTGACCAGAGGGTGCGGGTCACTCTCCCGTGAAGCCCCAGGTCCCTCGGACGCTGGCGCTGCGGCTGCCGATGATCTCGAGGACCCAATCGAACCAACCCCAGTCGGTCTCCTTCACGGAAGTGGCCTGAAGATTGGGGAGTCCCGTGTCCGACGCGTTCTCGTGGGCGACCTGAATGGCCGGGCGCGGCATGTCCCACGAAAGGAACGTGAAGGAGCGCGCGGTGGAGCTGAACGTCCCGGAGGTGGCCGAGTCGCTCTTGACGCTGAGGTTGGCGCAAGAGCTTGCCATGGCGGCCACGAGGACCGCGCCTGCGAGGCGGGCGCGGCGCCCGGGGGACCTTGACGACACGGAGCGGGTGGGGCCTTGGGAGCCCATGGGGCGCGAGACGGCGGGCTCGGGGGTTCTGGCGTCCTGGATCACGGTGCGGGCCACGGTTGGGGGTCGAAGCATGGGTACGGCTCTGTGGGTCGGATCGGCCAGAGCGCTCCGTTACATTAGCGCTTCGTCGGACCTGACGGATCGCTCGGTGGTGGGATCGGGCCATTCGGCCGCCACAGTGCCTTCCGAACTGGTCCCTCCAAGGTTCGCAATCGGTCCTTCAGCCATCTACGCTGGTCGCTCGATGTCACGTCACATGGCCCTTCCAACGCCCGTCCTTGGCTCAGAACCCCCGCTCGGGCTCCCCACGAGTCTCGCGCGGCTTCGGGATGAGTTCGTTGGGCGTTTTGGCGGACCCGTCGAGGGGGTCCGGACCTTCTTCTCCCCGGGCCGCGTCAACATGTTCGGGGGGCACCTCGACTACAACGGTGGGCCGGTGCTGCCTGTGGCCATCGATCGTGGCACCTTCTTGGCGATCCGGAGGGCCGAGTCCAAGGGGCGGGTGAGACTCGCCACGGTGTTCGGAAACGACGTCTTCGAAGGGGCCATCGATGCCCTGCCGCCCACCGCATCGGGCAAGTGGTACGACTATCCCGTCGGGGTGATCCGAGCGCTGATCGCTTCGGCGGACGGGGACTCCGAGGATGGTCCCCTGGAAGCCGGGTTCGATGTGCTCTACGGGGGCAACCTACCGGTGGGCGCCGGGCTTTCTTCGTCGGCATCCATCACGGTCGGCACCGCCTTCGCTTTAGACTGCGTGTTCGGCCTGGGCCTTGAGCCCATGGACCGCGTCGCCGCCGCCCTCGACGCCGAGCGGGGCTACGTGGGTGTCCAGTGCGGCATCATGGATCCCTTCGCCGTGGGCTTTGCCCGGGAGAAGCAGGTGCTGTGGCTCGACTGCAAGGACGAGTCGTTCGAGCACCTGCCATTGGACTTCAAGAAGCTCTCCATCGGGGTCATGGACACCGGTGTCCAACGCGCATTGGCGCGGGGCGAGTTCAACCGGCGCGTGGCGGAGTGCAAGGCGGCATTCGAAGGCCTCAAGCATCTCGAACCAGGCGCGACGGTCCTTCGGGACATTCCGTTGGAGACCGTCGAGGCCCACGCAAGCTCCCTCGATCCAGACGTCGCCAAGCGAGCCCTGCACGTGGCAAGGGAGGTGAAACGTACCTTCCGCGCGCGGGAGGCCTTCTTGGCCGAGGACTTCATCGAGTTGGGTCAAGCGATGACAGAGACCCATCGATCCTTCCAAACACACTACGAGTGCTCGTGCGAGGAGCTTGATGTGCTCGTGGACGCGGCCGTGGCCCAGGAGGGGGTCTTTGGCTCTCGCCTAACCGGCGCGGGGTTCGGCGGATGCATCGTCATGCTCGTGGCCGCAGGTGCAGAGGCAGAGGTGAGTCGGGTGGTCGCGAACGCCTTTGAAGCGCGCTACGGACGGCGTCCTCCCGCGGCGTTCTTCCAGGGGGACGCGGGGCCGCGCGAAGTCGACTGTTCCGCCTGACCCTGCGCGCGAGATCCTGGCCCAAACCAAAAAGAGCGGCCGCGCCGGAGATCCCGGCGCGGCCGCTCTTCTTGAGGCCACTCTTTCAGGGCCCTTGGGGCAACCCGGCGACTCAGATCAGAACCCGTTCGCCTCGGCTTCGGCGGCCTCGGCGGCGGCGGTCCGCGCGACTTCGAGGAGCAGGCGGCCCTCGTCGCTCACGGCGAGCTCTTCGCTGAAGGGGTTGGTCAAGAGCTCCACGGCCTCGGCGGCGCGGCCACCGAAGAGGTAGTTGGCGGCCAGGACCAGGCGCGCGTCCATGTCGAGGGCGTGATCGGCGACGAAGCGCTCAAGGGTCGCGAGCTGCGCCTCGAATTCGGCCGGGTCCGCGTAGAAGTCACGCTTGTCGATGACGTTGGACGCAAGGCTCGGCTCGCGCTCGAAGGCCTGACGCATGGAGTACGCAGCGTAGCGGTAGTCGCCGGTGGCGAACAGCGCGTCCGAGAGGACGAGGTACAGGATGCCGCTGTCCACGGAGAACTCGACGGCTTTGGCATAGAAGTGCACCGCGTCGCCGTAGCGGGTCTCGCGGAACGCGCGGTCGCCTTGGGTCAGGTAGTACGCCGAAGCGCGGTTGAGCTCCCGTTGAAGCGAAGGCTCAGTGGCCTCGGGTGCAAGGACCCTGGGCACGATGGTGGGGCCAACCGGGCCCGCGGGGGCGGCGGCGACACCTTCACCGGCGAAGACTTCGCCCTCGAGGGGAGCCTCCTCGGCGGGGACATCGACGTAGATGATCTCGGGCTCGGGGTCCGACTCGTAGATCACGAAGGTCTGGCTCGCGGGCAGGAACGGGCCGAAGTAGTACGAGTTGGCGAAGCATGACCTATAGCTGCGGTTGCGGCCGAAGCCCCAGCCGCCGCCGTTGTACCAGTAGCAGTTCCACCAGTAACCCGTGCAGAAGAGGGGCGCGCCGTACCAGCATCCAAAGGGCGAGTTCCAGCTGTTGCCCCAGGTGTTCCAGTAGCAGCTGTTGTAGTACCAGTCCGGACGGTTGTAGAAGCCGTTCGACCAGACGCCACCGTAACGGCCTTGCCCTGTGTTCGTTCCGATCCCCACCGTTCCGACGGGGCGGCGCGGGGTGCGGCCGTCACCCTTGACGGTGGGCCGGCCCCCGGTGTTTCCGGCGTCGATCGCCGTGGGAACGCCTTTCGACTTGCCGACGCGGCGGACAAAGTCGTCACGGGACTTCTTGATCTCGCCTTGGCTGCGGGGGTCGTTCTTCGTGCCGGGGAACACCGGGCGAGCGCCCGGACCGCGGCCGTCGTCCTTCTTACCGGCGCCGGGCTGGTCCTTGCCGTCGACGGCCGGACGCTTTCCGTCCGTGGTGGGGCGCTTGCTCGTGGGGCGATCGGACTTGATCGCGCCCTTGCCACCGCGCGGATCCAGGGCGATGGGCCGGCCTTCGATCTTCTGGTTGCCTTTGCCTTTTCCTGCGCGGCCTTCGGCGGCTTTGCGGATGGCGTCGACCCGTTGGGCGTTGGTTCGGCTTCCGGGGCCGCGGCCGGGGGACCCAGCCTTCGGCGTTCCGGTTTTCGGGGAACCGGCCTTCGGGGAAACGGGGCGCACGGCCCCATTGCTCGGAGCCAGCGGGCGGGCGCCAGGAGCTGCACCACCGTTCTTCGGAGCGGTGGAACCGCGCTTGTCGCTCAGCATTGGGAGCTTCGACGAGTGGCCATTCTTGCCGTTCGTTGAGCCCATACGCACACCGGCTTTGGAGCCACGGTAGCGATCGAGGACATCACCGGGCTTGATGCTCTGGGGGCGTGCGGTTCGTCCGTCCGTGCCCTTGGAGTTGAGGTTCTTCCGGCGGGCCCGCTCGAGGGCTTCAGGGGAGCTCGTGCTGCGCACTCTCTGGCTGAGGGAACGGGCGGAGCCGACCGCGCCGCGGGCCTTGGAGGGGG
>CAJXRJ010000690.1 GCA_913058555.1 uncultured bacterium | reverse complement strand
GCATATCGTCGGCAGCGTCAGATGTGTATAAGAGACAGGAGGTGGGCATGCACCCGGAGGCTACCGGTTCCCATGCTGACCTGGGGAATCTGGGCGCTCGGTGCATTGGGAGCCTCCTCATGGGTTGACGCTGCCTTCCTCACCCTGGAGGAGCGCCATCTCGCTCGCCATGGCGGCGCTGGGGTCTTGCCGTGGCCGCGCAAGGCGAGGGATGCCATCCGCTACGACCACCTCGGGCGCGATCGGCATGGTGTTGTAGACCGACGACATGCTCGAGCCGTAGGCGCCAGTGTCGTGGAAGCACATGAGATCCCCGACCTCGGCGGTGGGGAGTTCCTGGGGCGCCGGCTCGCCGGTGCTCCCTTGGGTGAACACGTCAGAGGCTTCACAGAGTGGCCCAGCGACGACGGTGGGGCGGCGCGGTTCGCCGTCTCGGCCGAGGATGGAAATCTGGTGGAACGCGCCGTAGAGCATGGGGCGGGCCAAGTTGTGAAAGCCTGCGTTGACGAGGACAAACGGTGCCCCATCGACGGACTTTACGGCGCGCACTTCCGCCAGCATCAATCCGCCCTCGGCCACGAGGAAGCGGCCGGGTTCGACCTCCACTTTCAGGGGATGGCCGACGAGTTCTTCTGCCCTGGCGCGGGCTTCGTTCCAGACGGCCGCCAGTGGCGCAGGGTCAAGGGGGTTGTCTTCGGGGCGGTAGGGCGTGGGCAAGCCCCCGCCCGCTGAGATCACTCGGACGCTCTTTCCGGCGACTCGAACCGCGTCCACCATCGCGGCCGCCACGCGGCGGAGGTGGTCGAGGTCCGACCCAGAGCCAATGTGCATGTGTAGCCCCGTCACCGTCAGGCCCGCGCGCCGTGCCCGCTCGATGCAATCGGCAAGATCCCCGTGCCAGATGCCGTGCTTCGACGCCGGGCCACCGGTATTGACCTTGGCGTTGTGACCGTGTCCGAATCCGGGATTGACGCGAAGGGTGACCTTGCCGCCCGGAACTCGTTCCGCGTACTGCTCGATCATGTCCGGCGATCCGAGGTTCATGTGGACCCCAAGCTCCACCGCCGCATCGAGGGCCCCGTGGTCGTAAATGTCCGACGTGAAGGTGATCTCCTCCGCCGTCCAGCCCGCTGCGCGCGCCCGCGCCAGTTCCCCGGCTGAGACACAGTCGACGTGCGCCCCGGCCCGTCGGATCTCCCGAAGGACCGCGAGGCATGGGTTGGCCTTCATGGCATAACGCACCACGTCGAATCCGCTGAGCTTGTGGACTTGTGCCTCAATTCCGTCCAGGACCTGGACGAACAGCGGTGTTCCGAAGCGGCGGGCGAGGTCCGTAAGCATCTCGTCTGGGAGGAGACGCGGTTTGGGTGCAGGCATAAGGGGCGTTGGGTGCGTTCGGCGATCGGAAGTCGTGGCCCTTCGTTGGGCTTGGTGCGAACGCGTCTCAATCAAACAAGATGTTTACGGCGGACGGCGCAGGAGGGGACGCGCGGCGACGGCTAGGCCTCCTGACCCGCGGGGAATCATGTATCCTGCGGGAGAATCGTCAAGCGTAGTCTCGGTGCCCTTCTCGGGAAGGAGGAACGTGGAATGCCCTTCCCCGTGCGAGTTCCGCTTGATCTGTCAACCAACCCCGCTCCTTCGAGCGCGGAACACCTATGAAATCTCGCTTCCAAAAGTCACTGCTCCTCGCCTCTGCTGGCACCCTCGCCGCGTCCACCGCGTCTGCTCAGATCATCGTTGATAACTTCGAGTCGGACAGCTCGGCGAACTTCACGCTGGTCGACGACACGACGCCCGACGGCACCCAGGACTTCCAGTTCGACTACATCGCCGCTGGCATCCCCCTTGCACCGCGTTCGGCCGCTGGTGACACGAAGGGAATCAAGATGACGTCCAACGACAACGGCAGCACGCCCGACGCGACGACGCTGTTCCACGTCACGCCGGTCAACGAGCTCGTCTACACGATGACCGTGGACGTCTACAGCAGCTTCCCGACAGCCACTGGCTCCCCTGGCACCACTGAGCACGCCCATGTGGGTGTCGGCGGCGACGGCGCAACGTTCAACAAAGTGTTCACTCCGATCAGCGGTTCGGGCGCATTCATTGCCTTCACCGGTGACGGCGGCAATGTCTCCGACTTCCGGTGGTTCCGTGATGCGGCCAACACGCCGGCCGGCGACCCGTTCAACACCACGCTCCCGAACGATCACCCGAGCTACCTCGGCAACGGCAGCAACAACACCGGCGCTTTCTTCCAGAGCATCTTCCCGTCTCCGCCCTCGTCGATCGCAGGCGTCCCCGGCAACATCTGGACGACGGTGACCATCGTCGTGGACAACGGCACCGGGACGATCTCCTTCTACTTCGACGGCAACCTGACGTTCCAGGGAGCCTTCGATGGTGTTCTGACCGGCGCCGTGAGCCTCGGCCATGGCGATTCATACGGCTCCGTCTCGTTGCCGGAGAACTTCGTGGTCTACGACAACCTTGAGGTCTCAGCTCCGTCCACGTCCATCGGCACGAACTACTGCGCCGGCGTCGCGAACTCCTCGGGCATGATCGGCACCATGGGGGCCTCCGGATCGGACGTGGCGTCCATCAACAACGTCACGCTCAGCGCGTCGCAGCTGCCGGTCAACCAGTTCGGCATCTTCGTTGTGTCCCGTAACCAGGGCTTCGTGTCCATGCCCCCGGGCAGCAACGGCAACCTTTGCCTCGGTGGCGTCATCGGTCGTTACCAAGGTCCCGGGCAGATCCTGAGCTCCGGTGCGACGGGCGAGATCTCGCTGACGATCAACCTCCCGACGATCCCCCTCGGCGGCGGCACGGCGGCTGCCATGGCCGGTGATCAGTTCAACTTCCAGGCCTGGCACCGTGACAACGTCGGTGCTGGCTCGAACTTCACCGACGGTCTGCAGATCGACTTCCAGTAAGTCACTGCAGGGATAGTCGGGGCGGCGTCCCCGTCGCCCAAGGGCGACTCTGAAGGGGGAGACCCACCGAGCTTTGGCTCGGTGGGTCTCCCCCTTCCTATTGGGTGCTTACCGGTACGGGCGTTATCGTTGGGCCATGCGAACTGCTTCCTTTGCTTTGACGGTGTTGGCCTGCGCGGCGGGCCTTTTCTCAGTGTCCTTTGCGCAAGGGGGGGCTGCCCCGTCGGGGACTCCTCCGATCGATTCGGCAGACCTTGCGGCAGACCTTGCGGCTGGGCTTCAGGGCGCGCTCAGGGAAGCCGTGGACGACGGCGGCATTCCAGGGGCAGTGCTCCTGTTTGGAAAGGCCGGACAGCCGCACAGCGTCGTTACCGCTGGTCGCGCTGGCGTTGCCCCGGAGTTTGGGCCTGCGCGCGACGACACCATCTACGACCTCGCCTCTTTGACGAAGGTCGTGGCGACGGCGACGAGCGTGATGAAGCTCGTGGACCTCGGCAAGGTCGAGCTATCGGCGCCGGTGGCTAACTACCTGCCGGAGTTCGGGCAAGCGGGGAAAGAGCCGATCACGGTGGAGCACCTGTTGCTTCACCAAGGGGGGCTCATCCCAGACAACGCCCTCAAGGATTACTTCGATGGGCCGAAGCTCGCGTGGGAGAGGATCTGCGCCCTAAAGCCCCGTGCGCCCACCGGCACGACGTTCAAGTACACGGACGTGGGCTTCATCGTGTTAGGCAAGCTCGTGGAACGGGTGGATGGCCGGCCGCTGGACCAGTTCGCGGCGGAGGAGATCTTTGGGCCCCTCGGCATGGAGGATACGTCGTTCGGAGTGCCGGCTGCGAAGCGTGATCGCTGCGCACCGACCGAGAAGCGCGGTGGGGAGTGGATGCTCGGGGAGGTGCACGACCCGCGGGCGTACCGCCTTGGCGGAGTCGCGGGGCACGCGGGCCTTTTCTCGACGGCGGGGGATTTGTCCATCTGGTGTCGGATGATTCTCGGGGGGGGAGCCATTCCCGGGAATGGCTCGAAGGGACCTGTGAGACTCCTCTCCGCAGACAC
>CAJXRJ010000689.1 GCA_913058555.1 uncultured bacterium | reverse complement strand
GAGGCGTTCGAGGGGCGGTTTTCTGGATAGTTGAATTGTTCAACGGCCTGCTAGCCCCGGACGGGGCCAAGCCGCCCCCCAATGGACGCCGCCGATGGAGGGACGACCCCCCATCGCAACACGAAAGGAGACCGCCCGAGCGGCCTCCTTTTGTGCGCCGAAAGACAGGCTTCGGCGCCCAACGGCTGGGGGCACCGGTCAGGGTCGGCGGAGGCCCGCCACGAGCCCCTCGGCGCAGGCTTCGATCATGTCGAGGCAGCCCTCGAAGTCGCGCGTGTAGTAAGGATCCGGCACCGGTGCGTCGCCTTCGCCGATGTAGTCCGCGAACAGAACCACCGGCGCCTCGGCCCCATCCGGGCGGAGCGCCTCGATGTCCTCTGCGTTCTGACGGTCCATGGCGATGATGGCGTCGAACCGGCCGAAGTCGTCGGCGGTGAACTGGCGAGCGCGCAGGTCCGACAAGTCCAGGCCCCGGGCGCGGGCTGCGTCTTGCATTGGCTCGTACGGCGGCTTGCCGACATGCCACGCCCCTGTGCCAGCCGAATCTAACGCAAGCTCCGGGGCCCGTTGACGAACAGCGGCTTCAGCGGCTGGCGAGCGGCAGATGTTGCCGAGGCAGACGAACAGGATCGATTCCATAGGGGCAGTCTAGCAGCCCGGTCAATGGCTCCGATTGCAGCTGTGGTGCCCCCCTCGGTGCCCCCCTCGGATTTTTGCTGACATGCCCGGGAGCAACGACCGTAATGCCCCCATGGACGATTCACGCGTGATCCAGGAAGATGTTCATCCGAAGACCCGACTCGTTCTCCCCGTTGGGCTGCTGGTGGTGGCGGGAGGTCTTCTGTTCCGCGATTTGACCAGCTCGAACAAGGTGCACGAGCTTGACTCCGCGCCGTACATCTGCGGACTGACCATTCTCAGCGCGCTCTTGAGCGTCCACATATTCCGGTCTTTCGATGCCAGAGATGCCAAGCCCAACGACCAAGGATGGCGGGCCGTGACCGGTGTCCTCTTGGTGGTCTCCGCCGCCAGTGCGGTGGGCGCCGCCGTGCTGCTTTCCAAATGGATCGGCGCCCAGTAGATCGGCGCGTATGAGCGGAGACGGCCAGCCCACCGACGGTCAGCCGTCCCCCCTCGGCTTCATTCCGGCTGGTCCGGCGCGGGCTCCTGGCCCAACCATCTCCTGAGCGCCCACTCTTGACGGATGACGTGACCGCTGCCGACGACCGCGAAGACTCGCTCGCCCGTCAGCACCAGATCCGTCAGCACCCTCGCCATGTGCTCGCCGCGGGTGGCGCGCGAGGCGTTGGAGATGAGCGCAAGCCTGCCTTCACGGGGTTCGGCAGAGACCGTCCGCCAGTCTTCCGCCGACGGGTAGAGCTCCGCCCACCGGGCATCCACGTCCCCTAGCGTCGTCAGCGACTCACGCAGCCCGTCCACGTCGGTCCGCTTGCCCAGAAGGTCCCGCGCGAGACCCTCATCTGGGTCCCCTCCGGACTCGTTGGCATAGACGCGCAGGAAGAAATAGAGCGCCACATCCTTCGCTTCAAACGCACGGAGCAGCGAAGCCACTTCAACGTCGTACTCCGGCTCCAACGAGACGAGGCGCACATCGTCCCGGCGGGCGAGCTTGTGGACGAGGGTCGGTTCGGGGAGGCCGGCGAAGGGCTCCACGAGAAAGCCGTACCAATGCCTTCCCTGCCGTCCTTCACAGAGCGCGACGGTCGGCTCGAACGAGGCCCAGCGCGTGCGGATGTCCTCCACCTGCGGGTCGCTGCGATCGCTCGTGTGGCGGCCGCCGAAGTAGAGCAGGGCGCCGCCCCCATCAAGACCCGAGAAGTTCAGCACGTACGGCTCCCCAAACTCCGAGCGGACGGCATCGTGCTCCACGCCGCTGCGCAACCGCGTCGGCAGGGGTCGCGCCCCTGCGGCCGCGCTGCTGAATTCATGGGGTGGAGCCTTGGGCGAGCTATGGCAGCCGAGCACGAGGGCGGCACAGGCGAGGGAAAGGGGCAGGACGACCCGTAAGGAGGGCTTCTTCATGGGCGGCGGGGGACGGTTCAGGCGGCTTGGATCCACGCTACATTCCCCTGGCTCCATCCGCGATTTCACCGGGCGCCGACTCCTTACGGGGAGCTTTCCGGAGCGCACCAAGCTGCGCTCCTTCAGGTGGCCATCCCGGCCAGCGCGCCCACTTGGCCTTCGGACTCACAGTGGGACCGTAGGGACCCATCAGGCCAGGCGTGCGGGCTCCATTGCGTATATCGGGCCGTCCGGATCGCGCCTATCGTGGGGTCTCCCCCCCCATGACCGGAATCCCGATGAAGCGACAGCGTACGACGACATCCCTCTTGGGCTCCCTTCTGTGCCTCCTTGCAGCGACCGCCCTCGTGAGCACGGCTTCGGCGGGTGACCCCTGGACCCAGCGGCTTGTTCCGACCAACCCGGCGCACGGGACATCGTTCGGTGAGACGATCGCCCTCGGTGGCGACACCATGGCGGTGGGCGCGCCCGACGCCCTGGGAAGCGGAGTGGTGGTGATCTTCCGCCGCGATCCGACGGGATGGAGCGAAGAAGCCGTCCTCGTGCCACCCACGCCATCGATCGGCGCACGCTTTGGGGCAGCGCTGAGGTTCGAGGGGACGGAGTTGCTCATCGGCGCCCCAGATGCCTCCGACGGCGGACTCGATCGCCAGGGGGAGGTGGTTGCATTCGAGCGCTCCCCAACCGGCAACTGGTCCCACTCGTGGACGCTCTACGCCCCCAACCCGGTCATCGGCGGGCAATTCGGCTCGGCCTTTGCCTCCAACGTTTGGATGTGGATCGGGGAGCCAGGGAACGGCGACGGCTTCGCTTGGGGATACTTGCGTGGATGGACTCCGGGGAACACACCGGTGCTCGACCAGGGCCTGAGCGAGGGCGGACCAGGCGCACGCTTCGGCGCCTCGTTGGCGCGCGGCGTCATGAGCTGGGCCGTGAGTCTCGACCGCGAGCTGTTCGTGGGCGCCCCCGGTGCCCGGCGCGTGTTTGTTGCTTACGAGTGGCATGACGCGGTCAGCGTCGGAGGCTCCGTTTCGGCGCCGGCACTACCAGAGTTCGGCAAGGCCATCGGCTCCGCTTCAGGCCTGGGTGGCGGAGTCTTCGAACGTCTCGCCGTGGCCTCCGACGCCACCGGCGTTGAGGTCTACGACGACCACGACTTCGGGGACTTTGACCTCCATCACACCACCGTCCAGTCCTTTGATGGAGGCGGCGCGGGTGGATTCGGCGATGCGTTCGCCATCTGGAATGGGGGGATGATCGTGGGCGACCCAACCGCCGCGCTGGGCAACCTGCCGGACTCGGGCGGCGCCTACCGCTATGCATTTGACCAGGGCCTTGTGCACGACCTTGGGGGCCTCTCCCCGCGGCCTGCGGCGGCGGGCGAAGGCGCCGGCGCGTCCGTGGCGATCAACGGCACCATCGTCGCCCTGGGCGCCCCCTCCGCCGGCGCCGTGCATCTCTTCGATGTCGCGGGTCTCCTGGGGACGCCCCACTGCTCCTCGGTCCCGAACGCTGCCGGCGCTCAGCCCGTGCTCTACGGCTACGGCAGCGACCAGGTCGCAGACCGCTCGTTCCAAGTCGTCGCCGCCGGCCTGCCACCCCACACGCTGTTGACCCTTGGAGCGTCGCAGAACGCAACCGAGACGCCCTTTGGGTACGGCTGCGCCGGCCTGCGGTGCCTGGCGCCCCCGTTCGTGCGATTCGTCAATGACATCGTCCTGAGCGACGGCGCCGGGGGCACCACCATCGACATGGACCCGCTCGCGTTGCCCATGGGCGCTGTGATCGCCCCCGGGGACACCTGGAACTTCCAGGTCTGGTACCGCGACCGCCAAGCCACGACGAGCAGCAACACCACCCACGCCCTCCAGGTGACCTTCCGATGACGCGGCGATAGCAAAGCAAGCTGGCTCCCCTTCCTGGGTTCCATCACGTCCTTGGCCAAGTGCTAATCAGG
>CAJXRJ010000688.1 GCA_913058555.1 uncultured bacterium | reverse complement strand
GAGATCATGCCTAGTCTCGTGGGCTCGGAGATGTGTATAAGAGACAGGGCTGGATGTGGGCGGAGAATGAGCCCCAAGGCGTCTTCGGTAGCTTCCAGCCCCTGTCCATCGCGGGCATTGACGCAGCCACGGCCATCGGTTCAGAAGACGTCAACGGGGACGGCTTGGCCGACATCGTCGCGTTCGGCGCGGAGACCGAATCGAACATGGACGTAGTTTTGATCGCCCAGGCAGCGGGCGGATTCTCCGTGCCAGAGCGCATCGGGTCGAGCTTCTTCTCGACGGGCACGACACGCTTCGCGGACCTCGATGAGGACGGGGACCTCGATGCATGGTCCATGTACCCCGAGCAGGTGGTGGTGCACGGGAACGAGAGCATTGCCAGCGCCGGTTCGGACGCGCAGGTTTGCGACTCAGCCCAGCCCAACTCGACCGGTGCCTTCGGAACGCTGCGTGCCTTTGGGTCCACGTCCGTGGATTCGGACAACTTGAGCCTGCGGGCCATCCGGCTGCCCGCCCAACAGTTCGGCTTCTTCGTTGGCTCGTCGACGATCGACGCGCCGGTGGCTGTGCCCGGTTCCGCGGGATCGCTCTGCCTCACGGGCGCCATCGGGCGCTACGACGGGCCCACCGAGGTTCGGTCGACAGGTCCAGGCGGGACCTTTGCCATTCCCCTCGATCCAGCGATGCTGCAAACCGCCAACGGGCCCATCGTGGCCGCGGCCGGCCAAACCTGGTACTTCCAGGCGTGGCACCGTGATCAGGTCGCGGGCGGGGCGCCAACGAGCAACTTCACCAGCGCCATCGAGCTCACCTTCACTCCGTAACGTGAGAAGGCCCTGAGTCGCGAAAGCCACGGGCCCACGGACCACGCGTGGTGGTCCGTGGGCCCGTGGGAGCGCCAGGGGAGCGGCACCTAACGAGGGCGGGCTGCGGCTAGCCGTCGATGAGCTCGACCATCGCCGCGCCCATGGCTTCGCCGATGTTCATGTAGGTCTCAGCGTTGTTGCTGTAGTGGCCGTTGGAGCTGCCACCCTTGGAGAGGGGATAGCTATAGACGGTGGCGACATTGCCCTTAAATTTGGGGTACTTGCCGGATGCACCGTCGACCGCCAGCATTGCGTCAAGGATCTTGCCCTCGTTGCCCGTGGCGCCCTTCTTCGTTTGCCCCAGCGTTGCGATGACGAACTTGGCCTTCGGCGCCTTGAAGTCCGCACGCAGCTGCTGGATGAGCCGCACCAGATTTTCTTCGTACTTGCTGGCGTGGGCCTCCTTGTAGCGGTCCTTGTCTCCTTGCCACCAGAAGAAGCCCGCGACCTCGTAGCGCTTGGCGCCGGGATAGTACTTGTCGAGTTCGTCGAGGACCTTTTTCGCTCGAGCCACGTCTCCGTCGTACTGCATACCGGCATACCACCCGATCGGCTCGGGCTTGGTGCCCTTGTCCCAGGCATCGGGGGACTCCTTGTAGCCCGCGTAGATCTGGCCCTCGTACTCATACTGCTTGGAGCCCGGTGGCAAGAGGTCCCACCCGAGCGAGCGGTTGCCGATGCAGCTTTTGAGGAGCATGACAGGGGCTTCAGTGACGTGACCCACCTGATGCCCGATGCCCATTTCGGGGCCGATCTTGCCGCCCGTGATGGTCATGAACTCATTGTTGAATTGCCGCATGCCCCCTGTGCCGCTCCCCATGACGCGCACGTTGCGGACATCTTGCCGTACGGTCCACTGGCCTTCGTCGTCAACGAGGTAGGGGTAGAGCTCCTTCTTCTTCACCGCGTGCTCGAGCGACCCCTCGTCGCCCTTGACCTTGCCGGAGCCCAGCATGTTGGATTGGCCCATAAGGATGTAGACCTGCACGGGCTTGCGCATATTCGCGGCCTTGCCGTCCGGATCCGGCAGCGGCTTGGCCCCTTGCGCTGAGACAATCGGCGCGCAGAGCAGCATGAGCAGTGGCAGGGCGAAGGTGGTGATCGAGTGTGCTTGGAGCATCAAGGGGGAGGTAGATGGTTGGGGAGCCCGACGGCTCCTTCGGCCGACTCGTTGCAAAGTACGCGAAGTACGGATCCAGGCTCAGTTTTTCACCTTTGGTCGGTTGGACGGCTTGCTTCAGACCCAGCTCGCGCCGCGGACGATCCTGGATGCGACGAGTCGGACCCCGGTTGTCGCGAGACGCAGACCGGGACTCTCCTGCGGCCCCCGGGGCCGGGGGCCCGACGCGGCCATCGGCCCGCCCCCGGGTTCACGTGGACAGAGAAGGCCACCAAGGCTGGGGGATAGTCGAGGCCTCCTATTCGTCATCTCCGTAATCTATTCGCCGAGCGCGCCGCCCCCCCAGGGGTTGACTCCTTGCGCGCCCCCACGACGCGTAGCTAAGCCATGCCAAAGGTCCCCACCATCGATTCCCCGTCTCCAGGAAGCGCGACCGAGGGACAGCTCGTGATCCGCCGCCCCGACGATTGGCACGTGCACCTGAGGGACGGCGCCATGCTCCGCGCAGTGGCTTCCTACACCGCGCATCAATTCGGCCGCGCGATCGTCATGCCGAATCTCCCCGTGCCGGTGACGCGCGTTCAGCATGCCAAGGACTATCGGGCTCGCATCCTGGCGGCGCTCCCGGCGGACACGACCTTCGAGCCGCTCATGACCGCCTATCTGACGGACACCATGGATGCGTCGGAGCTCTCGTCGGGCTTTGGCGAAGGGGTCTTCACCGCGGCCAAGCTCTACCCCGCCCGTGCGACCACAAACTCCCAGCACGGCGTGACCTCCATCGCCGCCATCGAGCCGGTGCTCGAGACGATGCAGCGCATCGATATGCCGCTCTTGATCCATGGCGAAGTCACCTCGCCAGAGGTGGATGTCTTCGATCGGGAGGCCGTGTTCGTTGAAACCGTGCTTCAGCCTCTGCGTCAGCGCTTCCCCGCGCTTCGGATCGTCCTGGAACACATCACGACCCAGGAGGCGGCCGACTTCGTGATGGCGGCGGGAGAGGGTGTTGCGGCGACGATCACGCCGCACCACCTCGAGATCAATCGCAACGCGATGTTCGATGGTGGCCTGCGACCGCACATGTACTGCCTTCCCACGGCCAAGCGAGAGCGGCACAGGCTCGCCCTTCGAGCCGCGGCCACCTCGGGCAATCCGAAGTTCTTCCTGGGCACCGATTCAGCCCCCCACGAGATCGGGGCGAAAGAGTCCGATTGCGGCTGTGCGGGCATCTTCAACGCCCCCTTTGCCCTGGAGGCGTACGCCAAGGTTTTCGCCGAGGAGAACGCGCTCGACAAGCTAGAAGGCTTCGCATCGGAGTTCGGCCCCGCGTTCTACCGCCTGCCGCTCAATCAAGAGCATGTCGTCCTCCAACGGCAAGGTATCGACGTGCCCGAACGCCTGCCTGCGGACGAAGGATGGGTGCGGCCGTTCCATTCAGGGTCCACTCTGCCCTGGCGGTACCGTGGTCTCGCGTGAGCGGTGCCCCCTTCGTGCCTGCAGACGCCTGCAACCTCTCTGATTTGGCCCGCCTCATCTAGGCCACCGGGGACGATGTCCCGATAGAGCAGCTGAACCGTCCAGCTCTCGTCCGGGGTGAGAGACGCCAGCCAGGTCGAGCTACAAGGGCGCCGGTGAAGCGGCGAATGGGCGCGCCCTGGTCGGCCCCTCGGAACCCGCGGGCCGGCTACGCCGCATGGGCTATTCCTGGACGAAGTCCGGCCAGCGTTTCATGTAGTCGATGAACGCCTCCCCCAGAGCGTTCTCACGCAGGTGCTCCACCGTATACGGCGGGCGCTGGGGCTCCCACCCCGGCCTCGCGGCCTCCACTGGCCAGCGAGCGTGCCCGATCGCCGCACGCCCAAGCCCAACCAGGTCGGCCCCGTGGGCGAGTACCTCGTCCGCCTGCGCGGGCGTCCACACCCCCCCGGTGGCGATCACAGCCACTTCCGGTCCCACGGCTTCCTGTCTCTTATACACATCTCCGAGCCCACGAGACTAGGCATGATCTCGTA
>CAJXRJ010000687.1 GCA_913058555.1 uncultured bacterium | reverse complement strand
AGATCATGCCTAGTCTCGTGGGCTCGGAGATGTGTATAAGAGACAGCCCCTGATCAGCAGGATCGCTCCCCGGACAATCCCTGGCTCGATTGGCGGATGGACCTCTTTCTTGAGAGTCCTACGGGTGCGGGAATCGTGGTTCCTGGGTTCTTTGCGGGCGATGGAAACGGCGGATCCCAAGGGGACGTGTGGCGCGTTCGTTTTTCGCCGCCCAATGAGCCGGGGGTTTGGCTCGGGAACGCGGTCCTGCGCCAAGGGGATCGCATCAACGTGGCGTCGCCGCTCGACGCAGCGGGCTTCACGGCCTTCATTGAACCGGTTCGATTCCGCGTACTGCCCCCTGATGTCGACGCCCCCGGGTTCGGATCCCGGGGACCGATTCGACCCGACGGATTCGGGCGGCTGCGCGACGCCATCGGTGGGCTCTTCGTGAAGGCCGGCCTGGGAAGCCCCGAGAATTTCCTCGGGTACGCAGGATTCCACGGCGCGACCGATGGCATCGATGGGGGACCCCTGGGCCAGACGGGCGGAGCGCCCGATTTCCTCCACGCTTACTCCCCCCATGTGCAGGACTGGCGCGACGGGGACCCCGACTGGGGCCAGGCTCCGTCCCTCGGCCTCGGTCGCGGCATCATCGGCGCACTCAACGCCGTGGCGGGCATGGGGGCCAACGCCCTCTACGTGATGCCGATGAACCTCGGCGGGGACGGCCGCGACACGTTCCCGTTTGCAGGCAACAGCGGTGGGGCCCTGAGCCCGATCGATCCGAATCACGTCCTTCAGTACGACGTGCGGCGCCTGGATCAATGGGATGTCGTCTTCGGGCACGCCCAGGCCCTTGGGATCTTGATTCAGTTCGTCTTGGCCGAGCGCGAGCCGGCCAACATCGAGTGGCTCGGCGGGGCGAGCGACCTCCGTCGGCGCCTCTTCCTGAAGCAGATGGTGGCGCACTTTGGTCATCACCCCGGTCTTGAGTGGACGCTCTGCGAAGAGAACGCCGCGCCGGGCGCCCCGACGTTTGCCCAGTTCACACCGGCGGAATTAAGCGAGATGGCCGCATGGATTCGCGGCTGGGACGTGGACGCCCATCCGCGTTCCGTCCACGTGGACCCGAACGATCTTGATCTCTTCGACGCGATCCTCGACGGGGGCTCAGGGGCTTGGGTCGACGCGATCTCGCTCCAGGTTCACGGGGACAGGCCATGGAATGGCGGCCTCTATGGGGACCTCTGCGAAGAGGCCTCGGCGATGTTCCTCGACAGGACCGGCCGGCGGGTCGTCGTGCACATGGACGAGCCCGGCTACTACCTGACGGGGACCGCGTCCGAGCTGCACCCTGACGCTTGGGCTGCCTCGCCGGAGGCAGGAGCCGAGGACCGGCGGCGCCGCGTGCTCTACGACTCGCTGTTCTCGGGCGCTGGCATCGCCTGGTACTTCGGCCTTTGGGACCTGGCGGACGGCGGCGGGGATCTCACGACGGAGGATTTCCGAACGCGCGAAACCCTGATCCGGCAGACGGCAATGGCGCGTCAGCTCGTCGAAGAGACGTTCGACTCGGAAAGGGAGTTCGGCGCAGCCGATGAGCTGTGGCTCCCGGACAGCCCGGGTATTGCGCTGCACCCGATCTATGGCGGCGCCGAGGTGATTGCGGCGCGCGGTGGTCCGTTGCTGGCGTACTTCCCGAGCTTTGGGGAAACCGCGATTCGGCCTCCGGGCATGATCGCGCCCCTTGATACGACCAGCGCACCGGGGAGCGAGCCGGGTGCCTTCGAAGCGCAGTGGGTTCGGCCCGATACCGGCGCTCGGGTGGGGGCGCCCGTTCCGTTCGACCCGACCCTTCCATTCAGCCCAGAAGCGCCCGTCGCCCAGCCCGATCCGGACCGCGATTGGCTCCTGGTTCTGCGCCCCAGGTAAGGGCGAGCCGCAAGTTCGTCAGTCCCCGAAGAGCGCGTCCAGCACGCGCTCTTTGACGGACGTCATGGGGATCGTGCCGTCCGCGCCGGGTCCGCTCCCGGGCTCACTCCCCGCGCGGAAGGGCTCGCTGGAAAGCCAGATCGGCCCGTCCGTCGGATCCTCCGGTACGAGGCCGTGGCTGCCTTTCACGAGCGACGGGTCCAAAGGAATGACGTCCATCAGGTAGCGGAAGCCGAGCTTCTTCTGCGCGACGCGCCGCGCCACCCTGAGCATGGGCAGCTTCAGCTCGGGGTCGAGGAACATCTCCAAAGGGTCGTATCCGGGCTTGCGGTGGATGTCGACCGTGCGTGCAAAGTCGGGCTCCGAGCTGGGATCTGTCCAGTAGACATACGTGAACCAGGCGTCGGGTTCGGAGAGAACGATGAGGTCGCCCGCGTTCTCGTGGTCGAGGCCCGCGTCGCGTTTCTCTTCGTCCGTCATCACCGAGCCAACACCGTCGAGTTTCTCCAACGCCTCCCTCGCGGCCGCTGCGTCCCCGGGCGTTTTGCAGTACACGTGGGCGAGCTGGTGATCGACCAGCGCAAAGGCGCGACTGCCAAAGGGGTCGAGGACATCCCCATTCGGCGTGGAGCGCGCGTGGAGCAGCCCCGCTTGGCGTAGGCAGACGTTGATCTTGACGGGGCGCGAGACTTCGCGGATGCCGTACTCGCTCACCGCGATGGTCGCAGCGCCGGCGCGATCTGCAGCCGCCACCAAGTCGCCGACAATCCCGTCGAGGTCGCGCAGGGCCTGGATCGATTTTGGGTGCCGCGGTCCGAAGCGTTGGTGGTCGTAGTCGAGGTGGGGGAGGTAGGCCATCGTCAGGGACGGCTTGTGTTTCTCCAGGGTGCGGATGGCCGCGTCGGCGATCCACCGGCTCGACGGAAGGCCGGCCTTGGGGCCCCAGAAGTCAAAGAACGGGAAGGCGCCGAGGGCGCCCTCGGTTTCGACGCCAAACTCCGGCGGCCACGCGTAGATCGCTGGGATCTTGCGTCCGTCCGCGGGG
Organism: uncultured bacterium; assembly: GCA_913058555.1. Classification (GTDB taxonomy): domain Bacteria; phylum Planctomycetota; class UBA1135; order UBA1135; genus Saltatorellus. Next base: position 1,049 of record CAJXRJ010000687.1, on the reverse strand, counting down.
TAATAGGGGCGCGGGGTGATCGAGAGATCCACGTCGGCCCCCATGTTCCACCACCAGAAGAGCTTGGCGCACGTGAAGCTGGGGTCGCGCCGCTTGGCGGCCTCGTAGATCTTCTCGCCCTGGACCAGGCGGTTGGATTGTCGCCAGAGGGCCACCTCGAAGCTCTTCGGGTCGCGCCATCCGTTGCCCACGGCGCCGTGATCTGTCGGCATCGTTCCCGTCAGCATCGTGGCCTGGGCCGAGCAAGTGACCGCGGGGAGGATCGACTGCATCGGGGCCATGGACCCGCGGCGCCCCAGGGCGTGCAAGGACGGCGTCTCTTCAGCGGTGACTTGACGAGGAGTGAGTCCGACGAGATCGAGGAGAAGAACGGGGCGCATGGGCGGGACCATACCTTCCTGGGCCGTCCTGGGGGGCCGGGTGGTTCTGGCCCCTGCCCCGATGGCCGTCAGCCGTTACCATCCCGCCCATGATCAACTGGCTCAAGAGCCTCTTCGGCGGCAAAGGCATCCTGGTCCCTGGCGGGGCCAACATCGAGGAGGGCACGGCCCGCAGCATCGACGTTGGTGACCCCTTGGCCGGGGGGAAACGGGTCATTCTCTCGAAGGTCGGTGGGGAGATCTACGCACTGGACTCCTACTGCCCCCACAACGAAGGGGGGTACATTCAGACCGGCCCCTTGGAGGAGGGGAAGTACGTACTCTGCCCCCTCCACCGCTACCAGTTTGACCCCAAGTCCGGGAAGGCCCATGGGGTGGCCTGCGCCCCCGCGAAGAAGTACCGGGTGAAGGTGGTCGGAAGCGATCTCGAGGTCTTTGCCTGATCCGCCCGGGCGGTTGAGGGGGGCCGGGCGCCCCGGGGGCGGCCGCCTAGCCCACCGCCCGCACCCTTCCCGAAGGCCCCTGCAGGTGGTTTGATGAGCTTCTCGTCATTCCTCCCGGTGGGTCTCCCCATCCGGAAGGCGCCCGCTACCCTATGACGCGCGCGGTTCCTCCCCTCCCTGTCTCTTATACACATCTGACGCTGCCGACGATATGCAGTGTGTAGAT
>CAJXRJ010000686.1 GCA_913058555.1 uncultured bacterium | reverse complement strand
ATCTACACACTGCATATCGTCGGCAGCGTCAGATGTGTATAAGAGACAGAAGTCACGGAACATGACACCCGTCTTCAGCGCCACGGCGAATCCCGGTGCCCGGCCCGACTTCCTGAACATTGACCAGGGCGCGCGGTCGGCCGCCCTCGAGCGCGGCGACGCGTTCGAAGAGCGACTTCGGACCCGCGAAGCCGAGCAAGCCAACGCGGCATTCGCGCCGGCAGAGAAGGGCTTCTGCATCTTCGCGTTCCTGCTGTCCTCCTTCACCCTCGTGTCGATGCTGTTCGGTTCGATCTGGCAGGTCACGTGGATCGGCCGGTACGCAGAGGAGTTCTCAGCCCAAGGCCGCCTCGCTGCGATCGTCAAGGACCACCCGATCGCGTTCACCGTCGCCGTCGCCGTCTGTGTCTTGCAGGTCGTCCGCTTCGTCCGCGAGAAGCGCAAGAGCTGACCCCTCTCGCAGTCCCTGCCACCACCCCGAACGCACCAGCCTTCACCTAATCCCATGTCCACCAAAGAAAGCAGCCAGAACACTTCACTGAAACTCAGCAAGCCGCACCTCCTCGCGGAGGCCATCCGCCTGCCGGAGTTCAAGGGCTTCCTCGAGCAGAACTACGTCGCGCCGCCCGACCACGCAGCGATTCTCATCCGCGATGGTCAGATCGTGGACACCTTTCAGGGCGCGAACTTCTCGATCGGGGGCATGTTCGGCAAGCTCAAGAGCCTCTTCGTTGGCCAGAACCACGTCCGAGTCGTCCTCGCCGACCTGCGGCCGTTCTCGCTGCAGACTCCCTTCAAGGCACTCACCAAGGACAGCGTCGAAGTCGCCGCCGTCGCCACGCTGGAGCTTCAGATCGATCCCGAGCGCGCGGCGAACGCCATGGGGCTCGTGGGTCCCACGGACTCTGTGGGCCGCCAGGAGATCCTCGACCGCTTCCGGCCGCACCTCGATGGCCGCATCATTCAGACGGTGATCGCCAGGGTGAACGCCGACGAGGTGCGCACGGAACTCGGCCTGCAGGAGAAGATCCAGGCGGACGTGATGCGCGAAGTCGAGCGACTGGCCGGCAACCTGGGCCTGATCGTCCGCGCCGTCTCCCTGGAGTGGGCCATCAACGCGGTCGAGCGCCAAGCGATGGAGCGCTCCGAGCTCGACCGTGAGGAGGTGCGCCTCGACGAGGCACTGCAGGATCTGAAGCGCGGCATCGAACGCAATAGCGACGCGACGACGTTCCAGCTCACCACGGACGTCGACTTCGCCAAGCTTGAGATGGCGAGCGAATCAGAGCTCACGCGCCTGGCGCTCGAGAACGAGATCCGCTTGGTGGACTTCCGTGTTGCGACGGACCGTAAGCGAGAAATGGAGACCCTCGAGCACGAAGTGAAGGCACTCGTGAGCGAACGCGTCGCGACCTTCGCGAACGAGATCGCGAACGTCGAGCATGCGATTGACTTCGCCCGGCACCAGGCGACGCTCGCCAAGCTGCACCGAGAAGCGAAGGTCCTCGACACAGAGATGGAAGTGCGCCTCAGGAAGCTCAATGTCGAAACGGAGCAGGACCTGGCCCGCCGCGGCAGCAAACTCGACCTGGAGGGGACGATCGACGCGCAGAGGGCCGGACGCGACAACATCGCGGGGCTGGCGGAGATCGATCGCAACGGCCAATCGCACGCGGTGGGCCTGCGGATCAGCGAGGCGGACGCAGCCGCGAAACGTGAACGTGAGCGCCTCGAGGCGGAATCCCGGTCCCGCATCGAGCAGATGAAGTTGGCTGCGAGCATGACGCCCCAGCAGATCCTTGCGGTGAACGCAGGCTTCTCGCCAGAAGTCGCCGCGGTCATGGCCGAGCAGGCGCGCGCTGGTGGGCAGGGCAATAAGGAGTCGATGGAGCTCATGCGAGAGATGGTCGATCGCGCCACCGACGCGCGCATCTCCTCGGAGGCACAGGCGCGCGAGATGTTCAGCTCAGCCATGGACGGCGTCAAAGGCGTCGCCGCGGGGGCCGGTGGCGGCCGCGTTGAAGGTGCCAGCAAGGGCGCCACGTCGGACAAGACGGAGTGCGGCCAATGCGGCCGCAGCAACGGCCTCACCCACAAGTTCTGCATCGGATGCGGCAACAAGCTACGCGTGTGAGCACGCGCAGGATTCTCTCCCCACCCTCCATTCACTTCCCTCAGATCCCTTCGCGCCGTCATGCACCACACCTGTTGCACTCGCTCTGCCTCCGATCTCAGTGCGGCGCATTGCCCGAGCTGCGGCGGCGCGATCCTGCGCTGCGCAGCCTTCGAGGAGTGCGGCGGACTCGTTGACGCGGACGGACGCTGCAAGGTCTGCATTGCGCCGATGATGTTCCTGGACGGCACCGGTGAAGCGCGGGTCGGCGGCGCTCTGGCGCTCCCCCTGACGCTCAAGAACGCCGGAGGAACCGGGCGCCCCCTGTTTCTTGCGGGGGCATGGGTGCGTGAGGCCGGTGGAGATTGGCGTGAGTTAGAGGTGCTGTGGGATCGGCTCGACTCCGGGCATACCGCAGCGTTGCCCGTGCAATCCAGCACGTTCGAGCACGCTGGCACGCATCGCATCGACATCGCTGTCGCCCTGGCGAGTCGCTGGCGCGCGCGCGAGGAGGTCTTTGCGTTTGCGGCCGGACTCCAGGTGGAGGTCCATGCCGATGCGGCCATCACGGTCCAGCAGAACATCACGTACGCACCGGATGCGCCGCAGACGGGCGCGACGATCTACTCCCCGTTGCATATCACGGGCGAAAGGACCGGAGCTGGAAAGCCCAGTGCGGCGCGCGTTCTCGACCTTATGCGTGCTGCAAAGCTAGAGCGAAGCCTCGGCTTGCGCGGGACGCGTGATGGGGTTGCCATTCCACGCGGAACCAAGCTCGTCTGGACCGGATTCCCGTCAGGGAGCGCCCCCGTGGATGGCTCGCTCCTTTCATCCGACGGCGTCCTGACCCTCGGCCGCTCACGCACCGTCCAGCAGGGCGGCCAGAACGATGTGCGCCTCCTCGCGCAGACGGACCGCGGCGAAATCGACGAGGCCGCCTCGCTGGGGATCTCAAGGCACCACTTCAGCCTCTGGATCGAGAACGACCGCCTGATGCTGCGCGTCGAGTCGGACGCCGGAGGCTACGTGAACGGCGAACGCTTGGACCGCGCCGCTTCGACCCCCCTTGAGAGCGGCGATGTCTTCAGCCCTGTCAAGAACGCCCCCCGCGGCACCGCCATCGAGGTGCACTTCGACGTGAATCACGCCGTCTGCCACACCCTGCGACTCAGCGCTCGCTGATTCCGAGCCCGTCACGCCCCAAACCCTCTTCCACTGCCATGTTTCCCTGCTCCTCGTGTCAAACGGCGATCCCCGCGGACGCCTCCTTCTGTCCAGAATGTGGTCAGCCTGCCGAACGATCCAGCGTCGCCCCGGCGGCCCTGGGCGATGACCCCGTTCTCATGACGATAGGGGGTATGCCCACGGTCGGTCAGCGCCCCACGGGGAGCGGGGCCCGGGGGAGCGGCGATGCGCCTCTTCTCGCCCCCGGCACGCGCTTCGCGGATCGATTCACGATCGGAGCGACGCTCGGCGCCGGTGGGATGGGTGTGGTCTACCGCGCCCACGACGACCTGGCGGACCGGGATGTGGCGCTCAAGCTCATCCGGCCCGAGCGCGCGACCTCGGAGCGCGAGGTGGAGCGGCTTGTGCAGGAGGGGCTGACTGCGCGGGACATCCGGCACGAGAACGTCGTCGCCGTGTACGACGTGGGCCGCGCGGGGGACACGCCCTATCTCTCGATGGAGGTTCTGGAGGGCACGCCGCTGCGAACGTGGCTGCGGGACCGGAGCGCCGCGGGGCGTGACGTGCCCGCGGGCGTGGCCGTGGCCATCGCCAAGGCCGTGGCGAGCGGCCTGCAGGCGGCGCACGCGAAGGAAGTGATCCACCGCGATCTGAAGCCGGAGAACGTGATCCTCACGGCCGAGCCGGGGGCCGCGAACGCGCCGCTCAAGGTGCTGGAT
>CAJXRJ010000685.1 GCA_913058555.1 uncultured bacterium | reverse complement strand
CCTGGGCACCCTCGCCGCGCCCCACTGGCTCCGTTTCGCCGCTCTCCACGCCCGCCATCACTGGGCGATCATGCGCGATATCGAAGAAGCGGCGGCCGCCGGGAAAGGCGCCTAAGGCGGCCTACCCGCACCCAGGCCCGCCCTACTTCTTCTCCCGCTTATTCTTCCTCTTGAGGACTTCCGGAAAGAGGCGGTCACGGGGGATCTCGTCGGTGCCCGCCTTTTTCAGCGCGGAGCGCAGCTGGGAGTACGGGGCGCCACCGAGGACCTCGGCCGCATTCTTCGCGGCTTCCCGGAGCTCGGGCGCTTCGTTCTCGTCCTGGGCGATGGCGTCCAGGAGTTCCTTGCGGGCGGGCTGGCGGGAGAGGCCCATGGCCACAACGGCGGCGAGGCGCTCCTCGGGAGAAACCTTGCCTGGCTTGATCTTGGCCTTGGCGCCGAGCGTGCCGGGAAGGGCGGCCTGGCCAAGGCGTTCATTGACGTCACTGTCTTCGTCGAGCCATCCGAGGGCCAACAGCGCGTTCGCGCGAATCAGCGGGTCCTTCTTGTCCACGCTCGCCCTGAGCAGTTCCTTGCGCCCACCTTTGTCCCCGCGGGCGCTGGCGCCAATGGCGCGGAGGAGGTTCTTCTTGACCATCGGATCCGAGGCGCGACGCAGGGCCTTCGTGAGCATGGGCAGGGACTCCTTGGCGGCGAGCTGCTCGAGGGCCACGACAGCCTCGCGCATGACCGAGGGCGTACCCCCGTCGGCGAATTCCGCGCAGAGCTCCCAGTAGGTCGACGGCGACGAGAGCCCGATCTGCCGCATGAGGTCTTCCCGTCGCTTGTCGCTGTTTCGGCCGCCACCACCGCCGCGGCGACCGCCGCCCCCTCCGCCCCCGGCACGGAGCATGCTGAGGACGTAATCGCGCGCCTCCGGCTCATCGGCGGTGACGAGCCGAGCCATCATCGAGTCGCGGTCCTTGCCGGTATTGCCCTTCTTCAGCTCCTTGATGAGTTCAAGGGCCTCCTCCCGGGTCACAGGCTTGCGCGTGTCGCCCCCGTTCGCGATGACGTCCCCGACGATCAAGCGCCGCGGCTTGCGGGCGGTGCGCGACGACTTCGGCGAGACCTTCGGGTCAACGCTCGAGAGCGCCTCGAGGAAACACCACTCGAGCTCTTCGGAGGTCATCTCGTAGGGCACCGAGAGGAGGATGTCCCCCTGGGGAGAGAGGAACACGTGCTGCGGCGAAACGACCGCCCCCGTCGCGTCCGCTCTGAGGAGGTTCGTGCGCACGTCGATATCCACGTAGCGGTGCTCCTCGCACGTCAATCCGTCGAACCTCGAGCAGCTCCCAGACTTCCTGTGGACGGCGGCCGATGCCAGGAGGTTCACGGTCCCCTCCGTCAGCGCCACGATCCGCTTGTCGCGGTAGACGTCCTTCGCCATGCGGTCATTGGCCCGCTCACCGTCCATGTTCACGGCCACGAAGACGACCTTCCCAGCGTCCCTCGCCGCCTCGAGCGCCGGCCCGTACTCGGCCGACCAGGAGATGTCTTTGGCAGCGCCAGGGACGAAATGGGACGCGGCGAAGAGCAGCGGCAAGGACAGGAGAGAGATCTTGAGCATGGTGAAAAGACTCAACCAAGGATCGCCCCCGAGGTGACGCGGCGCAGGAGGGAATGCTGCGCTTGGATAGGCTGGTGTGGGGAATGGCGTTCCGGAACGGCGCATTCTGGCTCCGCAGAGCACCGCATCGCCCCATACGGCGGCACCCAGCACCGCCAGCCGCCAGCTTCATCGACCCGCGCAGGCTCGGGGCCGACTGAGGGCCGACTTAGGGCCAACTCCGGGCCGCCGCCCTACGCTAGCGCTTGCGGTCGATGTAGAAGTTGCCCCCGAGGGGCTCCCCCTTGCGCACGGACCGTGGGTAGATGGGAACCTCGAGGGAGAGCTCCTCTTCACCGCGTCGGACCTTGAAGGTCGCGCCGTCCGAATGGAGGTGTTTCAGGATGTCGCCGCTCTCCTTGAGGGGCTCGCCCTCCATGGAGAGGATCAAGTCCCCGCCCTTGAAGCCCCACTCGGCGAGCTTGCCGTCGAGCCTGGAGATCGAGACGAGAATCTGCGCCGAGACCCCTGTGAGGTCCCAGCGAATCTCGGGGGAGGGCGCGGTGATCTCGAGGCGAGCGCCGGTTTTAGAATCGAGGACGGTGTAGCTGCCGGGCGGAAGGCTCCGGAAGACACAGCGGCCCTCGTCGTTGGTCTCGCCCCACATGACGCTGCGCTCGCCGTCGTCCGCCTTCGGGTCGGGCACCATGAGGCTGACGTTTCTGTCCTTCTCGGCCGGCGCGATCACAAGTGAGACGTCGCTCAGCTTGGGCGCCTGGAACTGCACGCGGTGCTCATCACCACTGAGCGTCAAGGTCTGCTCGCCCATGGGGATGCCGCTCCCCCACCATCGCATGGTGCGCTCAAGCTTGACCGTCACCTCTCCGGGGGCGAGGCCCCGGAATCGGGCGATTCCAGCGCGGGAGATCCGTTGGTCGCCGCGGTCCTGGCGGGCGGTGCGAATGCGATCTGGATACTCCGAATCATCATCGGCTTTGTAGAGACTAATGGCGTATCCGCCGCCTGCGATGTCCCCCCGGATCGCGACCTCAAGCTCACACGGCGCCTCAAACCGGATCTCCGCCGCACGCTGCCCAAGGCGATACGGCACCGTTGCCTTGCCGTAGCCCGTGCAACTCGCGTACATGAACATCGTCGTCCCCTCCGGCCACTTGTCGATGTCGAAGGAATAGAAGTTGTCCAGGTCCACCATGTCCACGCCGGCGACGTCGTGGAAGGTCCGCACCCCTTCCGCGCCGCGGTCCTGGCCTTCGCGGGTCCACTCGAAACCGTAGTTCACGTCCTCGAGCTGAGTGCCATTCGGAGCATAGGCGCGGACCGCGACACACCGGGCGGCGTTGATCTCTCGCCTTGTGAGGTCGAGCCGATTGAGCCCGTCCACGATCTCGATGACCTGGTGATCCATCACCTCGTCGTCGTTCGCCTGAATGCCCACGGCGTAGCGGCCGGGCAGGAGGTTGTACAGCACGTAGACCCCGCTTTGCCCGTTGGTATCCCGGTGCCCCTTCAACTCCACGGTGGGATCGAAGCGCTCCCCTTCCCGAAGCTGCACAGCAAAGACGCGCGTGAATCCGTGCCGGGAGCCGTCCATGCGACCGGTCAAGACGCAATCCGGCTCTAGCTCGAGCTCCAGGACTGTCGAGCCATCCTCGGCGATATGCAGGGGCTCGCCCTGGGAGCGCAGCCCGCCCACGACGCGGTAGTCGGTGCAGAGGTCTTCGTAGAGATCCGCGACCGCAGATACGGTGGCCCGCGCGGAAGTCGAGCGCACGACGGGATTCTCGGCACTCCACTCGAGCCAGCCCCCTGAGCCATTGCCCAGCGAGACAACCGCTTCGCGAATCGGCGCCCCGTTCGTGGAGACTAGGTTGAGGGTAAAGCTCATGAGCGGCTTGCCGTCGAGGATGACGCTGCGCCCTGGTCGCACGAGGCTGGGGCCGTCGACCTCGAAGCGCCACCCCTCGGCCTCGGCGCGGATGCGGAAGTCGCGCTCGGGGAGCCCTTCAAAGAGGAACTCGCCCGACGCGTCCGTGACGACGCGCCTCGCGAGGCCCTCGGTCTTGGACCAGTCCTTGGCGGCCTGCTCAAGGACCTCGTCCAAGGAGCGCGTGCGGTCCCGGCTGCCCATGGACTCCGATGCCTTGCGCGAGGCCTTCACGCCGGCCTTCGGGGGTACGAGGAAGACGGTCACGTCGGGGATCGGCTTGCCGTCCCGATCGCGCACCTTGCCGTCGATGCGGCCATTGCCCTGCGCGGCTTCCACCGACGGTGCGGCGGTGCGCGAGATACCGCGGTTCAGGACCGAGTCGGGAACGGCTTTGAGGCCATTGTCCCCCGAGGACCTGGCCCTCGAAGGTGAGTCGATCGGCTGTCTCTTATACACATCTGACGCTGCCGACGATATGCAGTGTGTAGATC
>CAJXRJ010000684.1 GCA_913058555.1 uncultured bacterium | reverse complement strand
GGTCATGGAACTGCCCGACGTCTATCGGGACGTGATCCTTCAGAGGTACTTCCAGGGGCTTTCAAACGGCGAGATTGCCCGGCGCGGTGGCGTGCCAGAGGGGACGGTCCGGTCGCGGTTGAAGCGCGGGTTAGACCAGCTTCGCGAGCGACTCGATGACGGGCACGAGGGGCGCTCGACCAAATCCCTGGCCCTGCTTGCGGCTCTTCCGGTGGGGAAGGGATCGATCGCAGGGGCGCCGGGCGTCGATGTCTTCGGGCGCGGGGCCAAAGCGGCGGCTTGGGGCGATGGGCACGGAGTGCTGTTGGCGCTCGGCCTCGCGGCGATGGTGGCTGCGGTGGTGTCTATCTTCGCCCAAGGCGACGCGACGGCGGCGACACCTGAGGCTCCGCCCTTCGCAGCTCCCGTGAATCAGATGGCGTCGCTCGCGCCCTTGGATCCCGCGGGGGCGGCGCCGGCGAGGCGCGTTAGCGCGACCGTGGCGGAGCCGAAGCAGGAGGAGCGAGTGCGTCTCTTCGAAGTGTCAGGAACGGTGGTCGACGTGGACCGCAAGCCCTTGGTGGGGGCCGAGGTGACGCTGCGTGGAAGCGCGTTCCATGAGGGGGGATTCTTGGAGGGCGTGCTGCGCGTGAAGACGGACGCAAGCGGCGCATTCCATCTCCAGCCCTCGCTGCGCGACGGCGGGTCCGGCATGCTCATCGTCAACGCCGGGCCACTCTTCGGGTCCCGGGTGTTTCGGTTTGGAGGACCCGGGGTGGGCATCCACAGGCAGCCGCGGGAAGGGCGGCGGCCGCTCGGGGAGATCCTGATGAGCCCGCGCGGGCAGGTGGTGACGCGGCTCGTGGACAAGGCGGGCAAGCCCATCGCGAACGTGCAGGTGTTGCTCTCACCCGTGGCAGGCGGCTCCGGGTTTGCCGTGAACTCCGGAGCGGATGGGCGTGCCGTGTTCGACGGGATGCGCAAGGGGGAGTTCGAGATGCGCGCCATGGACCCCGCCTACGGCCGAGAGACCCTTGCTCGCTTTTTCATCGAGCCTGGTCAACCCGTGGAGGTCGGCGACATCGTTCTCGAGGAGGCGCCCGATGGGGTAGAAGAAGACTTCGAGGTGATGGACCACAACGAAGGCGATGTGGCCGGCCCCGATGGGCCCCAGCCGGTCGTTCGGGGACACGTCCTTCGCAGAGGGCAGCCCGTGTCGGGTCTCGACGTGACGGCCACTCCGCTCTTCGGGGGCGATCCCTACATGAAGAGCGTCCCTCTCGCCGGGGTCCCTGTCGATCAATGGCTAGACCGCTTAGAGCATTTCAGGACCGTGCGGACCCAAGTGGCTCGGGCGGTGACCGATGGCTCGGGACGATTCGTGCTGCGCGGACTGAGGCCTGGTCGGGCGTATCGCGTCGTCGCGTGGGGGGCGGATGACCACGCGGTACTCCAACCGGTAGTTCTCGATCCCGTTGCCGAACGAGTGGCGGAGGCCGCGGAGGATTCAGAGGAGGACCCCGCCGAGATCGCCACGCTGCTTGGGGCTCTGGAACTCAAGCCCTACGCAAGCGTCGAGCTCCAGGTGAGCGGGGCCGAGGGCATCGACCGCACTGAGTTCGAGGTCGTGCGTCGCGAGCTCGACGACCTTCATCTGGAGGGCGCGGATGCCTCCGGGGCGATTCGTTTGGAGCGGGTGATCGCTGGCCCCCAGGTCCTCTGGCTCGAGCCCATCGCGGGCCGCTTCTCAAGGCACTGCCGGGTCGCGTTCCATGCCCGACCGGGGGAGGCTCTGGGATTGGAGGTGGACGCCGGTCCGTACGAGCTGACTCCCGTGCGCATCTTGCTTTCGGGGATCGCGGGGCCGTCGCCTGGCTACAGGGCCATGCTCCGATCCGTGGAGGACGGGCCGTTGAAGTGGGCATCCGAAGCGCTTGATCCACCGGCATCAACGAGTACATCGCTCAGGGCGAAGCCGGGGACCTGGTCGGCCCAGGCGCAAACCCGCGCGTTGGGGGCGGCGGTCCTCGACGTGTGGATTCGGGGGCGTCGCATCCGGGTGCCTTTTCCGAACGTCGGGGCTGGCGAGCCCATGGACGTGGAGGTCCCCATCCCTATTGGAGCCGACCTTCGAGTGGAGCTCCCTGAGTCGGTGGAGTTCCTCGGGGAGGGCGTGGTGGAGTTCCTGGGGCCCAACACCTCTTGGTCGGCGAACATTGTGGACGGGGAAATCGTGGACCTGCCGTGGGGCGTTGAATCACCGGGGCTCGCCGTCCTTATCGTGGGGCAGCTCAGCCCTGGGGAAGGGACCTTCTCGATTCGCGTGAGGGACACGGAGCCCCGTGACGGTGGTCTGGGGATCGTGGTGTTCCAAAAGAGCTCCCAGCAGATGCTGGAGAAGGGCCAGGTTCCCGTTTGGTCCCTCCGCTGAGCCTGGGCAGGGTGACGCGTGGCTGTCCAGCCACGTCTCGTTTTGGGTTCTCATCCCCGGCGGGCCCCGGGGGGCCATAGCGGGCTACACTTCTCCCGCGTGAAGGTCGTCCTCGTCAATCCCCCCAGTCCCCCGGAGTTCCGCGTCAGTCGCGGGCTCATGGGCGGCTTCGGCATGGCCGTGAATCCAGAGCTGCTCTACCCGCCGATCGAGCTGGCCCACGTAGCCGGCGTTCTGGAGGAGGCGGGGCACGAGGTCGTGATCGTCGATGGCGATGCGGCTGGTCTGGACGCGGCGTCGGCCCTCGAGCGCATTGCGGGTGAAGGACCGGCCCTGGTGATCTTGGATAGCTCCAGCACCTCCCTGGACCAGGACTTGGCGCTCGCCGGAAGCGTCCGCGAGCGCACGGGCGCCCGCGTGGGCATGCTCGGCAGCCAGGTCACCTTCACACCCGATGAGATCTTCGCCGGCCGGCGGATCGATTTCGTCGTCCGCGGCGAGCCTGAATATACCGCCCTCGGCGTTGCCGAGCGCGTGGCCGCAGGCGAGGGCCTCGCGGGCGTGGATGGCATCACGTGGGCCGAGGAGTCCGGTGAGGTCGTGCACGAGGCCGAGCGCTCGAAGATCTCGAGCCTCGACGACCTGCCGCTTCCCTCGCGTCACCTGCTCGACAACAAGGCCTACAAGTTCCCCGGAGTCGACGGACCGATCACCACGGTCAAGTCGTCCCGCGGCTGCCCGCTCAACTGCTCCTTCTGCGGCTACACGTTGGCACAGGGGCTGCGCTTCCGGTTCCGTTCCCCAGAGCACGTCCTGGCGGAGCTCGAGGACCTGTACTTCAAGCACGGCATACGGCACGTGGTTTTCCGCGACCCGATCTTCACGACGCGCAAGGACCGCGTGGCGGAGATCTGCGACGGCATCCTCGAGCGCGGCATGAAGGGCCTCGAGTGGCAGTGCGAAACCGCCGTGAAGACCCTCGACGAAGAGCTCCTGGCGAAGATGGCTGCGGCGGGTTGCACGCACGTGTCCCTTGGCGTCGAGTCCGGCAATGCCGAGATCCAGAAGAAGCACTGCGGCAACAAGCTCTCCGACCTGGACAAGGCCGAGGAAGTCTTCCGCGCGGCGCGCCGCGTCGGCATCGAGACCCGTGCGTTCTGCATGATCGGGTTCCCGGAAGAGACGCCCGAGATGGCCGACGAGACCATTGCGCTCGTGGACCGGTTCGATCCCGACCAGGTGCAGTTCTGCGCGGTGACCGCTTATCCCGGCACGCCGCTGCACGAGATGCTCCGCGGGACCCGTGAATTCGACTACGCCTCGATGACCGGCTTCCAGGCCCTCGAAGGCAACGAGCACATGACCGCCGCGGAGATCGAAGCGAAGATCCGCGAAGGGTACCGGCGCTTCTATCGCAAGCCGCGGCGCATGTTCCGCGAGCTGAAGGACCCGCGCCGACTTGCGAGCCGTCTCGCCCGCTACATGACGCTCTTCAAGAAGCGCGTCGCGGGCTGAGCAGACGGGGCGGCTCAGCCTGGCTGCCCAGCGGCTCACCCGAAGGCATGGCGCCGCGGCGCCATGCCTGTCTCTTATACACATCTGACGCTGCCGACGATATGCAG
>CAJXRJ010000683.1 GCA_913058555.1 uncultured bacterium | reverse complement strand
TCATGCCTAGTCTCGTGGGCTCGGAGATGTGTATAAGAGACAGGAGCGGGCGGCCCCGATCGGGTCGAGGGCGCCAGCGCGGAACATTTTGTGGACGGGCTTTCTGGTGTCGACGCCGCCAGCGCTGCCGCCGCCATGGGCGCCCTCAGCGGCGCCAGCCTGGAGCGCCTCAGCGGACGGATCCAGGAGCGCCTGAACGCGGGCGATTCGCGCCAAGACTTGCTCGAGAACCTTGTGCGCAGCGAACTGGAATCCAGCCAAGGCACAGACCGCGCCACCCAGTTCGTGATGGAGAAGGTCCAAGAAGACCCTGCCCTGAGCGAGCTCTTCGAGAAACTCGTCCGCCACGTCGAAGAGCAAAACGGTAAGGGAACCAGCTGATCCAAGCGTCGGCCGTAAACTGAGCCCATGACCCTTCCTGCCGTCGCTCAAGCTCAACCCCAAAGCCGCCGGCCGCTCAGTTGGCCCCTCAACTGGTCACTGGCCGCGCTGCTGTCCCTCGTGGCCGCCGGTTGCTCGAGCGAAGCGGTCACCGCCGTGGCGAGCCTCGAGTCCTCTAAGGAGGCTAGCGAGATCGCCGTGCTGCTCCAGCGCTTCGGAGTCACGTCCGCCCAGCTCGAATCGAAGGTCGAGCGGCGCACCACGAATCACACGGTCTTGGTGGATCCCACCGAGACGACGGCCGCCCGCTACATCCTCGATCAGCTAGGCCTTCCGCGGGACGACCGCGGCGGCCTCGAGAGCCTCATGGACAGCGGCGGCGTGATTCCCAGCAAGCTAAGCGAACGCGGACGGCTCATGCACGCGACAGCGGACAAGCTCTCGCGAACTCTGGAGAGCCACTCGCGCGTCCTGACCGCGCGGGTGCACATCGTCGTCCCGTCGGAGAAGTTATTGGGCGGCACCGTGGGCGAGGACCGCTCGACCACGCCATCGGCCTCGGTGTACATGCGTTGGCTGCCCACTTGGACCGCGACCCCTGCTAGTGCCCCGGGCATGGAGGACAGTGCGACTGGAGCCGACCGTGCGGCCCAGGGAAGCGCCCCCTCCATGGCGGAGATCTCCAAGGACGAACAGGCGATTATGCTGCTCGTGGCGGGTTCGCTGAAGGGTGGCGACGAGGGCGACTTTGGGCCTCTCAAGAAGGCCATCCCAAGGCTCAAGGACCGCGAAGACCTTGGGGAGTGGGTGCAGCTGCGCGCCTCGGAAGTCACCGACCTCATGATGGGCACCACCCCGCCCGGCGCTCCCATTTCGCGGGCCGAGATCGCCACCCTCGTGGCCAACGCCGTCGAGGGGCTCTCCACCCTAGACGTGCGCGTCGTGTACGAGCAGGTAGGGATGCTGCCGGGCCGAGTGGATCGCGAGAGTGGCCGGTTCACCGCGGAAGACCCTGTGATCCAGAACCTTTTGAGCCTCGGACAGAGCCAGTCGACTGGCGCGGGCAAGAACGACGTCCGGGCGGTGCTGCTCACGGCCCTCCTGGCCGCGGCGGCGACGCTCTTCTGGCTCATCAAAAACTCCGCGACGGCACGCCCCGGCTCGCAGCCCGCTTCCTAAGCGCCCCGAGCCCGTCCCATGGCCCCCCCCATTCAGCCCAGCCCGCTTCGGCCCGCCGGCCCCGAAGGGCCGCTGCGCACGCTCTTCTCGCACGTCAAGCGATCGGGCGACATCGGACTGGTGATCGGCGTCCTGGCCATCATCGGCCTATTGGTCCTGCGCGTCCCCCCGGGCGTCATGGACTACTTCCTGGCGATCAACATCGGCATCTCGCTGACGGTCCTGATCGTCGTGCTGTCCCTGCGCGACGTCATGCAGCTGCCGGCGCTGCCCACGATCCTGCTGCTCGTGACGCTCTTCCGGCTCGCCCTCAACGTGGCGACCACGCGGCTCATCCTCCTCGAAGGAGACGCAGGCACGATCATCAGCACGTTCGGCGGCAAGGTTGTGGGCGGCAACTTTGTCGTGGGCGCGGTTGTGTTCCTGGTGATCGTGATCGTCCAGTTCGTGGTCATCGCGAAGGGCAGCGAGCGGGTGGCCGAAGTCGCCGCGCGATTCACCCTCGATGCGATGCAGGGCAAGCAGGTCGCCATCGATAACGAGTTGCGCGCCGGCCACATCGACCAAGACGAAGCCCAATCCCGGCGCGCCGACCTCGAGCGCGAATCCCGGCTCTTTGGATCGATGGACGGCGCGATGAAGTTCGTCAAGGGCGACGCCATCGCGGGCATCATCATCAGCCTCGTCAACATCGTCGGTGGCTTGATCATCGGCGTCGCGCAGCAGGGCATGGGGATCGCGCAGGCGGCGGAGGTCTATTCCCTTCTGACCATCGGCGACGGCCTGGTTTCGCAGATCCCGGCGCTGCTCATCAGCGTCGGGGCTGGCATCGGGGTCACCCGGGTCTCCTCGGCCCGCGCGGGGGCTGATTCGACCCTCGCTTCTGAGCTCGTGGAGCAGTTGGGATCCAGGTCCAGGAGCCTTGCCATCGCCGGTGGCGCGCTGCTCTTCGTGGGCGCGCTCTCGCCGCTGTTCGGCGTCGGCTTTCAACCGATCCCGTTCCTGATCATGGGCGCGATCTTGATCCTGCCCGCCATCGCCGACCGCAGCACCGCCCAAAGCGCCGTGGGAGAATCAGCGCCCGCCCGTCCCGCGGGCGGCGTCGAGGATGCCGCGGGCGGGGACGAAGAAGGTCGCAAGCTCCCCTTCGAGCCGCACCCCATCACCGTGCAATGGACCGGGCGGGCGCGCGACAGTGCGGACGTTCCGCTCTTCCAAGCACGCATGGCCGGCCTGCAGGCCAAGGTGAGCGACCGCTGGGGCTTTCGCATGCCAGAGCCCCGGCTCGAGCGCGATGAAGCGGACGCGTCCGACGCCGCGCCGGGCTTCGTGATCCGGCTGAACGGGCGACCCGTGCGCCGCGGGCGCCTGCCTGGGCCAGGCGAAGTCGCACTTATCGCCCCCGCGGACAAGCTAGAAGCCGAGCGGTTCACGGCGACGCACCTGGGTTCCGTGCGGGATGCGTCCGGCCGCCAACGGGAAGTCGTCTGCGTGGAAGGTCGCCAGCTCGGGCCCATCCGCAGCCACCGAATGTGGCAAGGCAACTCGCCGCCGGACCAAGCCTCTCCCTTGGATCTCATCGAGGCAGCGGTGGAACTCGTCATGGGCGCCGAGCCCCACCAGCTCTTTGGGCTGGGCCAAATCACGGAGCTATCCGAGCGGCTGGCCAGCGACTTCCCCGAGTTCCACCGGGCCAGCGCCCGGCACCTGCCCCGGTTGACGCGGGTCCTCCGTGGCTTGCTTGGGGACGGCATCTCCCTCCGCCGCATGGGCCCCATCCTCGAATGTGTCGCGGGCGCCCCCGAGGGCCATTCCGTGGACGAAATCGTGCACGAAATCCGAGCCACGATCCGCGACGATTGGTTTCCGGAGACCTTCGGCTCTGCTGGCGCCATCCGAACCGTGGAAGTCACGCCGGAGCTCGAGGCGGCCGTGCGCGCTGGGAAGGTGGACCATGAGACCCGCGGAACCATCAAGACAGCCGTTCGCCGCGCCGTGCGAACCGCAATGAAGAGCGCCCAGGGCGTGCCGGTGGCCGTGGTCGTCGATAGCTGGCAAGCGCGGGGGGCACTCGTGGACCTCATCAATCATGGTGAATCGCACCGCATCCGCGTGGTCTGCGCAGGCGAGCTGCCGGCGCGCTGGAAAGTGAGCCAGGCAGGGACCGCCACTTTGGAACCCGCTTTGGACGCTTGAGCGATCGCCCCTCCTCCCCATGAGCATCGAGATACTGAGCCAGAGCCAAATCCGCACGTTCCCGTCCAGCGCTGTGACGGTGGGACGCGCGGATGGCAATGACCTTGTCGTCAGCCACCCCGAGGTCAGCGGCAAGCACCTCGTCCTGAGGCTGGAGTCGGGGACCGTGATTGTCGAAGACGTGGGCTCGACGAACGGAACCTACGTGGGCGGCGCTCGCATCCAAGGACGGGCCGCAGCCGCGCGGGGCATCGACATCCAGCTCGGCGGCACGGGGC
>CAJXRJ010000682.1 GCA_913058555.1 uncultured bacterium | reverse complement strand
CTGCATATCGTCGGCAGCGTCAGATGTGTATAAGAGACAGCGCCAAGGCGAACGGCTCCAACCACCGCCTCCTCTTCGCGTCCGCTCCGCTCATGGCACCCGTGCACTTCTCGGGGCTCTACCGCGTGAAGCTGCGCGTCGCGAGCGATCAGCCCGCGGCCAACCTCAGCGTTTGGCTCGTATCGCTCCCGTGGACCGATCGCGCGACCATCAACGAGAACATCATCTCCCGCGGCTGGGCGGACCCCCAGAACGCCAAGTCCCTGACGGAGAGCACGCCCCTGGTTCCGGGTCAGTTCGTCGACCTTGAATTCGACCTTCAGCCCGACGACCAGATCATCCCGGTGGGAGAACGCATCGGCCTGATGGTGTTCTCCAGCGACGCGGACTTCACGCTCAAGCCAGACCCGGGCACGAAGCTCACATTTGACCTCTCGGGCTGCAGCATCACTCTCCCCGTCGTCGGCGGCGCCGGCGCCTGGGGCAGCGCGTTCGACTTCTGAGGAAAGAAGTGAGCGACAAGGACCCGCGGCCGCGGAGAGGATTCCCTTCCTCTCCGCGGCCGCGGGCCTATCTGTTCGTCCCTGCGACAGCGTCCACTACAGCTCGCGCCACATGTGGATCTCATCCACATCGCGCCCGTCGGTGCGGATCGCCCGTGGCTCGCGTCCCCAGGCCACAAAGCCCAGTGTTTCGTAGAGCGCCTGGGCCTCGGGGGCCTCCGCGGACACGCCGAGCCCAACGATCTCCATCCCCTCGACCGACCGGCCGTATTCAAGGAGCTGCAGGATCAGCCGTCGGGAAAGCCCTTGCCTGCGGCACCGCGGCGTGGTGTACACGCTGACCACGAGCCCCTTGTGCCGAAGCTTCGGCTGCATCTGCTGAATGAGCGTCGCCGTTGCGACGAGCGCCCCTGAATCATCAAAGGCCCCAAGCGCGCAGTTGATCGGATGCGCAAGTCTCTCACGAACGATGTCCGCGTCGAGACCCGCGTCCTCCTCAAGGGTGCCGAGGAAGGACACGGGCCGGTCGATGATCATCTCGCGGCGCAGGGCCACGGCGGCCTCTGCATCTGCAGCTTGGAGTCGTCGAATCCCGTAGCCCATCCCACGAGGCTAAGCCGACGCGCCCTAATCGTCGCCAATTTCTACGCCGACCCGTGTGAGGTCATCGCGCACAAGCTCGGCGATGGCCCTCGCAAACGCGCGGATTTCGTATTGTGCGTCGGGCTTCAGGCGCTGCTCAAGGAAGTGAATCACGCCCTGTAGCGAAACCGTCCAGTAGGCCTGGCTGTAGAGATTCTGGGGCAGGATCATGCGCGCGATCTCCTTGGCGATGCCGCGATCGATGCGCTCTTCGTATCGACGGAAAGCGTCCTGACACTCACCGAGCATCATCTGACGCTCCCCCTCGTGGTCGAAGCCCTCGGGCAAGTCCACCGACGCCTGCTTGTTGCCGTGGGGTGGGTTCGCGCGCATCACGCCGGGGATGTAGAACTCGGGTGTCCACTTTACGTAGCGCCCCGAGACCTCGTTCCACGAGCAACCCTTGTCGGTGTCGAACATCATGTCGAACACCTCCAGCGACACCTCGGCACCGTCCACTTCGTAGATGCGCCAGCCGCTGCCGACCTGGTACTTGAACGCCTGGCGGAACACGAACAGCGGCGCTTTCCAGTGGAACGTATAGAAGGAGTGGCGATACGGCGACGTGTGGCCGTGCTCCCAGAGGAACTCGCAGAGCCGCCGGTCCTTGTCTTCGAACCCGTCCTTCTGTTTGTCGTACGAGATGCGCGCACTGTTCACGACCTTCAGCGCAGGGTCCTGCACCATGCGGTCCACGAGCGCGACGAATCCGATCTGGTCCTGGAGCGCGTCGATGGCGCCATCGGGCTGGTCAATTGCAGTTACGGCCATGGGGCTAGTTTACGCCCCCAGGGCCCCCGCACGGTCCCTCTGCGGAGGGATATCCTTCAGCGGGTGGGCTCGCCGAGGAGCTGGCGCCATCGCTCCCAGGTCGCCATCGCCTCTTCGGCTCGCCGTTGGGTGCCTGGATCTTGTTCCAGAGCCCCCGCAGCCCTCAGGTATTGGTGCATTGAAGCGGCCGCGCGGAGCCCCGCCAGGGCGTGCACCCGGGGCGGCTCACCGGGGTCCCCGCCGGCGATTCCCATGGATTCAATGCCCGCCGTCCGACCATAGGCCGCCCCGAGGACACCTGCCCTAACGGCGCCGGATCGCAAGTCGGCGGCGATATCGACCTCGACCCGGGCGATCTCCTGGAGTATCTCAACGCGCCTCGTCGCTTCCGAAGGGCTCTCGCCCCTCCGCGCTTCATGGGGCCTTCGGTCCTTGCGCAGGTGCGCGACGTACGCCAAACGCGCGGCGCACAGCCGCAGCGCCAGGTCGTGGGAATCGCGCTCTCCTTCCATGGCGAAGAGCGCCATGCGATAGAGCCGCGCCGCGGTATCTTCCGGGAACGGGGTGTCCACGTCCCTCGCGGCCGCCCCAAGGGCCGCCAGAAGGCGGCCGTCAATGCGCCACCATGCCGGGGTCAGGTGAAGGACCTGACCACACATGGTGTCACCGATCGCCGAGAAGCACTCCAGCTCCGCCTTCCATTGAAACTCTGCCCTGAGCAGGTTCTCACCGGCGAAGCGCGCCTCGAGATCCTCGCGGGCCGTCTCCATCGGTGCCCGGAGCACGTGCTTGAGAAACATGGTCTCCAAAGCTGGCGCCCGGGGCTCGTCGCGGGCCGCCTTCACAAGTCCCAGGAGCAGCACCCCCCGGAGGTTCAGTAGGACGCTTGTCTCAGGGCCGAGGTCTCGGAAACCGTCGCCGCCTGCCTCGCCCCAAAAGACCCGCGACTCGATCAAGCGCAGCATCGAGTAGGCCGGCATCAGCCCATCGGGCAAACCCGGCAGGTGGCGAGCTGCTGCGAGCGCTGTTTCGAATTCAGCTTCGTCCGCGGGGGCGTCGGCGCTGTTCACCACCCGCCCCACCGCGTCGGCGAGCGGCTCCACCAGGCCACGGGCAGCTAGAAGGTCCACCGCAGCAAGTCCCACCGCGGTTCCGCGGCGCCCCATCACCCCCAGAGCGAAGCCCCGAAGCCCTTCGACCTCGACGTCACTGGACAGCTTGCACAGGGCGCGAATCGAGGCCAAGCGCAGGGAGCCATCAACGCCATCGAAGTCCTTCATCAACACGGACGATGCGCGCTTCAGGACCTCCCCGTCGCTGGACCGGTCGATGAGTCGAAGCGCCGCTTCCACGCGCACGCGGCGCGGCGCGCCCCCATCAAGGTAGGGCTCGACCAAACCTGGGTCCGATGCCGCCAGCACCTTCACCGCAACCTTGGGCAGGCTCGGCCGGGCTCCCTTCGTCCCTCCCTCCGGATGCAGAAGCGTCATCGTGTCCAAAAGCGCCCCCTGAATCTCCGCGAGCCCTTGGTCCCCAAGGGCCTTGACCAACTGGGACGCCACACCGTCATGCACCAGCCGCTCCCGGTAGCTTGGGGCCCTGACGATCGCCTGCACTTCCCGGAAGAGACGTTGCTTCAGGGAGTCCCGAACCGCTTCTTCCCCGCGCAGCGCCGCGGCCAAGTCGACCGCGGAGACGTCTGGGGCGCCCGGCCCCGCCAGCTCCGCGAGAACGACGTCCTTGAACTCAGGGTGCGGACGGCTGCGGTCCAGCTCGCGCAGGTAGAGGCGCTGGAGCTCCGTCCGGGCCCCCTCCTCGGCTCCGGCCCCGTCAAAGGCCCGGCGGAGGAGGTCGTCGCTGTTCTTTGCGGCGCCCGCCAGCCAACCGAAGACCTGCAGGCGCACGTCCTCATCCTCCGCAGCCAGAAGCCCCTGAAGTAGCGGCTCGAAGGCCTGTTCTCTCCCGTGGGCGAAGCGCCGCCCAGCGATCCAGAAGGCGTCTCCGAACAATGGATGATCGGGGTCCCCCAGGAATGGCGCCAGGACCTCCGGCGGCACGGGAGCGGAGTCCTCATCGGCAATAGCAAGGGCCTCCGCGCCCTGTCTCTTATACACATCTGACGCTGCCGACGATATGCAG
>CAJXRJ010000681.1 GCA_913058555.1 uncultured bacterium | reverse complement strand
TATCGTCGGCAGCGTCAGATGTGTATAAGAGACAGGCTCTATTCGATCCCGTTCATCTTCGTGGTGATCTTCCTGATCACCATCGTCAATGGCTACAGCGAGGACTACGACATCGACCGCGAGAAGATCTTCTTCCTCGTGATCGGTGCCATCTACTGGCTCACCATGGCCCGCGTCGTGCGCGGGCAGGTGTTGTCCCTCAAGAACACGGAGTTCATCGAGGCTTCGCGGGTCATCGGCGCGTCGACGATGCGGATCTTGCTCACCCACATCGTCCCGAACGTCCTGTCGATCGTCATCGTCTACCTGACCCTGACGATCCCGGCGGTGATGCTCTTCGAAGCGTTCCTCTCGTTCCTGGGCCTGGGCATCGAGCCCCCCAAGGTCTCTTGGGGCCTGCTCGCCGTGGACGGCACGAGCGCCATCAACCCCCTCAAGATCTATTGGTGGCTCGTCGTCTTCCCCGCTGGAGCCATGGGTAGCACGCTGCTCGCCCTCAACATTCTGGGCGACGGCCTGCGCGATGCGCTGGACCCGAAGATGCGAGGAAAATCCTGATGCCGCTTCTCGACGTAAAGAACCTGCGCGTTCGATTTGAAACCCACCACGGCGTCGTGCGCGCAGTGGACGGCGTGTCCTTCCAGCTCGAAGAGGGCGAGACCCTTGGGCTTGTTGGCGAGTCGGGGTCCGGCAAGTCCGTGACCAACCTGGCGCTCATGGGCCTTGTGCCCCAGCCCCCGGGGGTCGTCGAAGCGGATCGCATGGAATACGAGGGGAGAGATCTCCTTCACATGCCGCCGCGCGAGCTGCGTCGCATCCGCGGCAACGACATCTCGATGATCTTCCAGGATCCCATGACGTCCCTGAACCCGCTGCTCACCATCGGGCGGCAGCTCACGGAGGTGCTCGAGGTCCACACCAAAGTCACCCGTCGAGAAGCCCGCCGGCGGTCCGCCCAGGGCCTCGACGACGTGGGAATCCCGCTGCCAGAGAAGCGGCTCGACCAGTACCCCCACGAGCTCTCGGGCGGCATGCGACAGCGCGTGATGATCGCCATGGGCCTGCTCTGTAACCCCAAGGTCCTGCTCGCGGACGAGCCCACCACGGCCCTCGACGTGACCATCCAAGCGCAGATCCTCGAGCTCATGAAGGACCTGCAGAAGAGCCACGGCACCGCCATCATCCTCGTGACCCACGACCTCGGCGTCGTGGCGGGCATGAGCGATCGCGTCAACGTGATGTACGCCGGCAAGCTCGTGGAGACCGCGGCCGCGGGCCCGCTCTTCGAGGAGCCGCGGCACCCCTATACCAGCGGCCTCCTGCGCAGCGTGCCAAGGCTTTCGGGGGATCCGGACGCCGAGCTGGATTCGATTCCCGGCTCCCCACCCGACCTCGCGGCCTTGCCGCCTGGGTGCTCGTTCGCGCCCCGCTGCGGCTACGGCACCGAGCGCTGCACGTCGGAGGCACCTCAGCTGGTGAACGTCAGCGACAGCCGCGACCATCGCATGACGGCGTGTTTCGAACATGCCCGCCTGCGGGGCGGCGGCCTCGCCGACACGGCGCCGGCCCTTGACGCCACGATGCCATCGGGCGCCATCGACGCGACCTTGGTAGAGCCGAACTTCCGTTTGGACGAGACGCTTCCTGAAACCCTTCCGGACGGCCTCTCCGACGACAAGAGCAACGGTGGAGGATTCGCCTGATGCAAGACCGCCCACTCCTGGAGGTCCGAGACCTCCACAAGCACTTCCCCGTCGGCAAGAAAGGCCTCTTCGGCACCCCCGCCCAGTGGCTGCACGCCGTGGACGGCGTGTCGTTCAACGTCATGCGCGGCGAGACCCTGGGACTCGTCGGCGAGTCCGGCTGCGGCAAGTCCACGTGCGCCCGTACCCTCGTGGGCCTTTACCCGCCCACGAGCGGTGAAGTGCACTACGACGGCGTCGAGGTCAGCCACATGACGCGCAAGGAGCGCGCCCCGTATCGGCGCAAGATCCAGATGATCTTCCAGGACCCCTACGCGTCCCTCGACCCCCGGCAAACCGTGGCGTCGATCCTCGCGGAGCCCCTGAAGATCCACAAGCTGGCCAAGCCTCGCGAGCGCAAGCTCCGCGCCATGCAGCTCCTGGACGCGGTGGGCCTCAACCCCCGCCATATCCACCGCTACCCCCACGAGTTCTCTGGGGGCCAGCGCCAACGCATCGGCGTCGCCCGCGCCCTCGCGATGGAGCCCGATCTCATCATCTGCGATGAGCCCGTCAGCGCCCTCGACGTGTCCATCCAGGCCCAGGTCGTGAACCTCCTCGAGGAACTCCAAGAGCGCTTCGGTCTCTCTTACCTCTTCATCGCCCACGACCTCGCCGTCGTGCGCCACATCTGCGACCGGGTCGCGGTCATGTACCTCGGCAAGATCGTCGAGATCGCCACCCGCGACGAGCTCTTCGAAAACCCCCAGCACCCCTACACCCGGGCGCTGATGTCGGCGGTCCCCCACCCCGACCCGAAGATCGAACGGACCCGCGAGCGCATCGTGCTCGAGGGCGACGTGCCGAGCCCCCTGGACCCGCCCTCCGGTTGCCGCTTCCACCCACGGTGCGTCGAACGCAGCAAGGTGCCCGGCGACCGCTGCTCCATGGAAGAGCCCATGCTCGACGAGCGGAGTGCATGTCACCTGGGCTAGCCGGCTTGGGCGCGGGGCCGCCCCTGGCCCCGCCCGCTCAGAACTTCAGCGTCACGAGCACCGCGAGATGGTCGCTACCTGGGATCGGGACCGTCCGCCGCTCGAGGACGCTCAGCTCCTCGGACACAAACACGTGGTCGATGGCGAACCCGGGCTTCCACACCTTGGAGAGTGAGTTCGAGATCGCCACGGGGACCTGACCAGGGAAGTGATTCCAGGTCGGCTGGCGCCCAAAGCCCATCCGGGAATCCAGCAGGCCCGTCGCCGAAAGAAAGCGCTTCAGGAGAGGCGATGAGGTCGTCGTATTGAAGTCGCCCATGACGACCCGCGGGCCGCTGACATCGCGATCGGCGACCTGCTCCAGGAGGCTCAAGCGTGCCCGCAGCCGCCACGCGCGGCCGGGCCGTTCGGTGTGCAGTAGCGTCACGGTCGAGCCGCCCATGGCCACCTCCACGAAGGGTCGCAGGCGGGCGCCGTCGATGACGAGCTCAGGGGAATACACCGAGTCGATGTGGTACTTCGAAAGCAACATCCCGCCGCATGCACGATCGGTCCACTCGCCGACATTGGACCCTGACCCGTGATAGGGATAGATGTCACCAAGGCTCTCGATGGCGGCGTCTCGCCAAGCCTTGTTCACTTCAGAGAGGCCGACCACATCGGGATCCTCGCTCCGAATCATCGCAAAGACCTCGTCCTTGCGCTTGTTCGACACCAGCACGTTCGCCGCCATGTAGGTCACAGGCGGGCTCACCGTCGCGTAGCTGAGCCCGTACGTGTCACTCGGTGAATGCCCGAGCGGGCTACCGAAGTTCAAGGCAAAGAGCGGATGAAGGCAGTAAGCCGTCGCGATCGACGCTCCCCAAACGCACTTCTTGAAACGCAGGAGAAGCAGAAACGGAATCGTCATCGCCATCACCTGCCCAACGGGCACGCGGACCTGGGCGGCGATTTCTCCCAAAGACAAAAACTCAGCCAAGGACCCCGTGCGCTCGGGATCCGCGAACCAAGCAGCTTCTCCCCACAACAGGAAAGCCCATGCGCCAAGGAGCGCCATGCCCGCCATGGCACCCAAGAACCGCATCGGGCGTGAGCGCGGTTCTGTACTTGTGTCTAAATCGTGACCGGACATGTTGCTTCTGCGCCAAGACCTGGGGTCCGGTGCGAATTTTCGGGTTCCACGCGGATTCTGCGGTTACCCAGCGAGGGATGACTGACTAGTCCCCCATGTCGCGGCAAGGTCGGCAGGCCCTTACCGCGGCAGAGGATTGCTTCTGCGACGTTCGGCGGATCGTAAAGACCCGTCGGGCGTTGCTTTTGTTTTTGCCCCGATTGCTGCCTGTCTCTTATACACATCTGACGCTGCCGACGATATGCAGTGTGTAGAT
>CAJXRJ010000680.1 GCA_913058555.1 uncultured bacterium | reverse complement strand
CCCCCGTGCTCTCCCCCGTGCTCCCCGATCCCAGCATCCCAGCGCACCATGAAGTCCTCCCGGCCCCGCATGACCATGGCCCTGCCCATGGTCATGTGGTTCTGCACGGACGCGTTCAACATGACGAACGTCGGGTTGATGAGCTTCGGGTCGAACGCCGGTCGATGATCCGGCCCCTGCCCCCGGTAGCTGAAGACCCGCGCCATGCCTGCGTCCATGTGATAGAGCATGTGGCAGTGGAAGAACCAGTCCTTCGCCTCTTCGTCTGCGACCCATTCAATCACCCGCTTGCCCATGGGTGGCACGTCGACGGTGTGCTTCATGGGCGAGTACTCGCCCTTGCCATTGAGCAGGCGAAAGAAGTGACCGTGGAGGTGCAGCGGGTGATGCATCATCGTGTCATTGACGAAGGTGATCCGCAGGATCTCCCCCGCGGACACAGGGATCGTTGGGTCCTCGACCATGGTCTTGCCGTCGAATCCCCAGCGATAGCGGCGCATATCGCCGGTCAGACGCATCGTGAACTCTCGGACGCGGCCTTCGTCGCCTTCGTTATGCACGAGGGTCGTGGGCTCGAGGGACTCAAGGAGCGCGTACGGTGCGAAGGGCCGATCCGCCGTCGCGGCGGCAGCGCCGCGCGCCGGGTTGGCACTTTCGATCCCCGCCGACACGCTTTCGTTCATGGTGTAGAGATTCGGGCGCGTTGGATCGCTGGCTTCGAGGAGCTCACCGCCACCGAGGATGACCGAAGCATGCCCGCTCACGTCCTGGGCCGTGGCACGGAACTCCACGGCGCGGGGCTCGGCCGGCATCGTGACGATGACGTCGTACGTCTCGGCCATGCCGATAAGGAGCCTTTGGACCTCCACGGGCTTCACGCGGGTCCCGTCGCTGGCCACGATCGTGATCGGTCCGGCCGCCGACGTCAGGTGGAAGTAGCTTGACGCCCCCGCGTTGACCACCCGCAAGAGCACCCGTTCGCCGGGTTCTGCGTGCAGCTGATGCCGGGTCTCTCCGTTGGCGAGAAATGCGTCGTAGGCGACATCCGAAACATCCATCGGTGGCATGCGGCTGCGCTCCCTCGCGAAGTACTCCCCCAGCACCCCGCGCTTCCACGCCCCATAGAGCGACTGTGCCGTGCCCTTGCGCTGGCTGTACCACTCGCTGCCGCGCATGAGCGTGCGCATGACCTCTTGGGGGTGCTCATCGGTCCAGTCGGAGAGGACGACGACGTATTCGCGGTCCACGACCAGATCGGGCTCCCGCGGCTGGATCACGATGGCGCCGTAGACGCCGCGCTGCTCCTGGAGGCCGGTATGGGAGTGGTACCAGTACGTCCCCGATTGCCGGATCGGGAACTCGAACACATGGGACGCACCGGGCTCCATGGGCGGCGTCGTGAGGTAGGGGACCCCGTCCATTTCGTTGGGCACGAGGAGCCCGTGCCAGTGAATGGACGTCTGTTGGTCCGTCAGCCCGTTGTGGACCGTGATGCGGGCGGTGTCTCCCTCCGTGAAGAAGAGCGTCGGGCCAGGGCTGCCGCCGTTGATAGACAGCGCCGTGACGAGCTTTCCCGCGGGCGCACGGCGCTCTGCGGTGATCCGAAGGTCGTACTCGACGGCCCTGGAGTTCGCTGGAGGTGTCTGATCTCGTCCTTGCGCGCCGGCGGGCGCCAGGGGAGCGAGGGTAGCGGCTGCCAAAAGGAGCAGGCGCCTGGTGAAGTGATGCATCGAGGGTCAAAGTCGCGACCAAGAACGGAGGCAAAGCGGCGGCGCGCAGTCTCCTTGCGAAGACGAACGGCAGCCGACGGCGAAACTCGCGGCTTCACGCCATAACGCTCCAAGGGACGGAGATCGCAGCCCAATGGAAGGGCATTCGATCCATCACGTGGCCCCGTACGGAGCCCTTAAGAGCGTCTCGCGGAAGTAGCGAGCGCTACGCTCAAAGCCGGAAGACCTGGAGCAGCGCGGGCGCCGCCCGGCTTGCCATGGCGCCAACGGTCTGGCCCCATCGATCCGGTGGTCGCGCCGCCTGAACCTCTGCGCTCGGCCAAACATCCGAGTGGTTCGGATCCAGGTTCAGAGCCGGCGCCCCAAGGCCGTCAGCTGGCTCGAGGCCCGTGGAGGAGTCCCGGTCCGGCGCCATGAGAGCGGGCGGGAGCGTCATGCATAGGCAAACCGCTCGGTCTTCGTCCCCGTCAGAGGGTTGGTCTTCCGACCCATCGCCCTCCTCCTGTTCGCAGCACCCGGTGCAGCCACCTGCCTCGCCACCTGCCTCCCCGGCCGCCTGACAGCAGCAACACGCCGCGCCAACCTCCCCACCGCCCGTGCAAGCACTCGCCGAAGCGAGCGGCTGTGCCAGCAGGTGTCCCGCCGTAAAGAGCAGGACGAGAAGGAGGTGCTGAAGTCGGATGGTCATGCCTGGGCCTGTCTGGAAGATAGCCTCCGGAGCCAGGAAGCACCACCCACGGACTCGCGGGCCGCGGGTCATGCCCCCTGCGGCCCCTCACCTGAGGGGAGGCCTTCGCCCGGTGGCGACGCGCCCGCTGGGTCAGCGCGCACCATCAGCGGCGAGACCAGCAGCGTGAAGAGCCCCAGGAGCACCGCCCCCATCGCGGCCCCCAGCCACTCAAGTCGCGATCCGATCTGAGGCAGCAAGCTGACGAAGGGAGCGAACGTCAGCGCGGCCGGGATGAGCAAGGCCGCTGCCGCCCAGCGCCTGCCCTTGCCCCCGCCCCTGTGGGCCGCGAGCAGAAGGGCGCTGGCAGCCAGTGCCACAACACCCCGCATGGGCAGTGCGTCCAAGTCCCGAAGCCCAAGTCCGAGACGGGCGTAGACGACGCCTGCGGCGGATGCGACGAAGAGCGCGCCGATCGCTACCCCCAGGTTCCGTCTCCCACGCTCCGGGTCCGCCCCGGCTCTTCGAAGGCGCAGCCCAAGCACGCACATCGACCAGACGCCCTGGAGCGCCAGCATCCCGTGCACTTCGCCGTGGCTCACCGGCTCCCTCAGACCAGACCGAAGAAAAAGAAAGACGAAGCCAATCACGAATGCGGGAGCCGAGATAGCCAACAGCATGCCGATCGCACGGAAGACTCCCATCGAAAGAACCTGGAGGCGATCGCGCAACGTGTTGAGGCTTGCCAGGACGAGCAGCAGCGATGCCCACGAGACAAGCCCGAGTTCCCTTGAAGACACCGGCCAGGTGACACTGCCCAGGAATGGCCATGCGAACCAGTTGCGCGGCTCCATCGACGGACTCCATGGCGATCCCGCCACTCTCCGAACGACCGTCCCCACGGCCCCAATGCTATGGCGCAGCGACGGGTCCGCGACCTTGTCCGCAACGTCGTAGGTCTGGTGGTAGACGTTCCCCCCACCGACCAGCGCGAAGTTGATGCCCGGCGCCTTGCCCATGAACACGGACAGGTCCGTGTTGTTGGGCATCAGTGAATAGACCACCTCCGCAAGACTGCTCCCCACCGGCCGCTCCGTTTCCCGCCATGCTTCCACCAGCCCATCGTTTTCGAACGAAGCCTGGAAGCACGCCAGCGGCCCTTCCCCCCCCATGGCCTCGAGATTCACGACCGCGCGAATCTCGCCCATGGCCGCATGCGTGTCACGGAAGTACTTCGCCCCCCGCATGCCCCATTCCTCGCCATCCGTCAGCAGAATCAAGACGTCCTGCATGAGCGGTCCCACCAGGACGAGCTCACGGGCAACGGCCAGCACCGTGGCGCATCCCGTTCCATCATCCGCCGCCCCGGGCGACCCCGGCACGGAATCGTAGTGCGCCATGAGAAGGAGCACCCCGGTGGACTCCTCCCCCGGTATCCGCGCCATCAGGTTGGTGAACGTCGTACCCGACTCACCCCACGTCTGTTCCGTGACCTCTAGCCCAAGTCCAGCGAGTTCCCCGCCGAGGTACCGGCGAACCGACGCGATGGCCCTCGACCCCGACGGCCGCGGCTCGCGGGCGATCATCTCAAGGTCCCTTCGCGCCCCAGCCACCGACTCGTCGTCGACCCCCATGCTCCCCCGGGGCGCCAATTCCAACACGCCCAGCCCCAGGGCCTGTCTCTTA
>CAJXRJ010000679.1 GCA_913058555.1 uncultured bacterium | reverse complement strand
ATCATGCCTAGTCTCGTGGGCTCGGAGATGTGTATAAGAGACAGGCCTAACGGCCCAGGCGCCCATGACATCAAGTATCTACCTTGTCGAAGACAATGACGACATCGCCCACGCTGTCGTCCTCCGACTCCAATTACGCGGCTACCAAGTGGAGCGGACCGATCGCGGCGGTGGCGCCGTGGACCGCATCTGTGAAATGAAGCCCGACGTCGTCCTGCTCGACATCACCTTGCCGGACACCGATGGCGTGACGATCGCCCAACGGTTGTCAGAGGTGCTCGGTGACGATCGGCCGCCGATCGTGTTCCTCACCGCAAGCATGCGTGACGACATCCTCGCCGGCATCGACGCGGTCGCAAACTCCGAGCTGCTTCCCAAGCCGTTCGCGTCCTCAGACCTGCTCGACAGCATCGACCGCGCCCTGGGCCCCAAGACCCCATCTTTTGCGCTCGTCTCGACGCCAGCGGCCACTAAGCGCCACACGACCCGACAGTGCACCCACCGCACTGATGGCATCGAGACGAACTGACACCAGGGGTCGAGATTCGGTGAGGCCGGATCACACAACGGTTTCGCCGCATCCGAGGATGGGCGGCAGCTACTGAGAGAGCCTGCAAGACGAGGGGATCATTCCTCGCCCTGCAGGCTCATTCTCTAGAGCGGCCGGGGCACCGGCTGTCGGCCTACGGGGCCGCGTGGGCCTTCAGGTCCTCGAGGCTCACATGGTCCAGCGCGTTCTGGTGACAAGCCTCCAGCTTCACCGGCGGCGCGCACCCGGCCTCAAGCCCCTCTCTCCAACGCAAGACACAGAGGCACCACCCGTCCCCTGGCTTGAGACCAGGGAATGAATACTCCGGCCGAGGCGTGATGAGGTCGTTGCCACGTCGGGCGCTAAACTCGAGGAACTCAGCCGTCACGATGGCGCAGACGGTGTGGCTTCCGAGGTCGTTCTCACCGGTTCGGCACAGGCCGTCCCGGTAGAACCCCGTCATGGGGTCCGTGCAGCAGCCTTCGATGGCAGTTCCAAGTACGTTGAGTTCGAGTCGTTGGATCATGGATTCAGCGGCGAGCGTCCCGTTTGTAGGACACGCGAGGCCGCGCAAGGTAACCGGTTGGGGCGGAGGAAACGAGTTTTGGGCGCTCTGGTAGATTCGGGGGGACCAGCCTGTGGCGAAGCCGCGCGCTGGATGAACGGAATCTCTCTACGCTCCCCGCGCCCGCGTCCCCCCTCTCCCGAGCCGCCCATGCTCCACCTCTGCCCTCTCCTTGCAGCGGCTGCCCTCGCCGGCCCCAGCCTGACCACCTCGGCTTTTGCTCTTCCGGCCCAACTGACAGATCCGGAGGGAGCCCCCCCCGGGGCCGCCAGGCCCCATGCCGGCCAAGTCATGTTCGATCGCGCCCGGGTGGCGGTCACGGCCCAAGTCCCGACCCAAAGGAACGTATCCACCACGTTTCGATCCCTCAACCAGGATCCGGAAGGGGACATGCCGCGGGACGCGGCCTTCACCCCCGACGGTTCCCGCGTCTTCGTCGTCAACCGCGACACCGACACGGTCACAGTCTTTGACTTCTCGACGCGCGCGATCGTGGGAACGATCACGGTCGGGGACTTTCCGGTGGACGTGGAAGTCTCACCCGACGGGAGCGTCGCGGCGACGCCGAACCTCTTGTCCGACACCGTTTCGTTCATCGACACGGCGACCCTTTCGGTCATCGCCACCACCCCTATCACGCAGCTCTCGGGTTCGGGCCAGCCGTATCGGGTCGCCTTCGACGATGCGTCGAATACCTGCGTAGTCAGCGTCATCGACGGTGCGGTCACGTCCCGCTTCTCCGTCATTGATCTCGCCACTTTCACCGAGACGCTCTCGTTCCCCACAACTCCCCACGGCGCCGTGGGCGGGTTCGGCACGCCCGAGTCCGGGATCTTCGGGAACATCTTTTCCGATTGGGCCCTCGCCGCAGACGGCAGTTTCCTCCTCGTGCCCGACAGGGGCGGCGACCACCTGAGCGCCTACGACGTCGCCACAGGAACCCAGCTCGCCTACGTTCCCGTGGGGGATGTTCCGGCATACGTCGACATCGCCGACAACCAAACGGCTGCGGTCCTCTCCCTGGCGGGGACCACGGACGCGGTCGTTGGGCTCTCCCTCAGCGGAGGTGTTCCCACGCCCGTCAACCTCACGCCCACCGTCAACAGCGCGTTCGACCCGATCGTGCGCATCACGCCGGACAACAGCTACGCGATCGTCGCTGTTCAGAACGCGGTGGAGTTCATCGACCTAGTCGCCGGCACGAGCGTAAGCACGGTTGGCACCGGATCCGTCGGCGACATCGAGTTCACGTTCGATGACCAATATGCCGTCGTCACGAACTTCAACACCCGGATCATCGACCTCGCTACCCGGAGCCTCGTACGCACCCTCACTTTCGCGGCCACCGCTGACGCCGCGATCAGTCCCACTTCCCACCGCTTGGTCGGCATCAACAACCGCTTCGCCGAGGACCTTCACTACTACTCAACGGACGGCACCTCATCCCAATTCCTCGGCCGAACGCTCTCCGGTGAAGAGCCCGAAGTGGACGCCCCGCGGCGTGTGACGATCACCCCCGACGGCACCCGCGCTCTCATCACCGGGATGACGTCCCGTAGCGTCGTCGACGTGGACCTTCGCACCGGAGCGACGAACGCCGTCTACCCCGTGGGCGACCGAGTGTGGGAAGTCGCCACCGACAGTGCGGGCACCGTGGCGGTGGTCACCTCCACGGAGAGCAGCACGGCCCAAGTGATCGACCTGGTGGCGGGCGCCGTCGTCGCGACCCTCAACGTGCCGACGCGCCCCACCCAGCTCGCGGTCTCCCCCGACGGCACCCGCGCCTACATTTCCACGGTCGCAGGAACCGACCGCATTTACTTCGTGGACCTCGCTGGTCCCATGAGCGCGATCACTGGCTCGATCCCAGCCGGACAGCTTGGATCGATCCTCTTCAACTACAACCAATCGAGCGGTATCAGCCTCTCGCCCGATGGTCAGACCCTGGCCGTCTGCGTGTCCTTCGACGATGAGCTTCTACTCATCGACACCGCGTCCGAGTCCGAGCTCGTCCGTGTGCCCGTGGGCGACTTCCCGTTGCGAGCCGCATGGTCCCCGGACGGGGGAACGATCTACGTGGGCTCCCAGGCGAGCGACACCGTGCACAAGGTCGCGTTCGCTGGTTCGGGCTCCTCGGTCACGGGCATTGCCAGCGGCGTCGACCAGGCCTTCCAGGTCACCGTGGGTCCCGCAGGTCAGTTCCTCTATGTGGGTGAGTACGCCTTCAATGTGAACCGCATGGCGGTCATCGATACGGCGACCATGACAAGGGTCAGCTCTGTCTCCCTCCCGGGCCGCCCCCACTCCCAGGACCGCGCCGAGGAGCAACTCTTCGTCGGCGCAGGCGACGTCGTCTGCCGTCTGACGCTCGCTGGCGCGGCCACGTCCATCGCGGAGTCGATCACGGTCACGGGGACTCCCGCCGACCTCGCCCTGAGCGGCGCCTACGGCCTCGTGGTCACGACCCAACCTGGTGCGGACGATGGCATCGACGTAACGCGCTTCGGCGGAGGCATCTCCTTCGGGTGCCCAGGGGAACTCAACTCCACTGGGGCGGCGGCGCAGATCACCGCCACCGGGACCTTCATCGCCGGCGGCCTTCCCTTGACACTCACGGCCTCGGGTCTGCCGGCCGGTCAGTTCGGCTTACTACTCACCTCCCAAACCACCGCCAATACCTTCCCCGTGCCGAACTCCCAGGGGCGCCTCTGCCTTGGGGGCTCCATCGGCCGATTCAACTCCCTCGTAACTGGCTCGGGCCCCGCGGGGATCATCTCCATCGCCATTGATACCGATGCGGTCCCGAACGGCCCCGGAACCCAGGCCGTTCAGCCCCTTGATACCTGGCACTTCCAGCTTTGGTACCGCGACGCAGCCCCACTCAACACCTCCAACTTCACCAACCGCGTCTCGGTGTCGTTTGATTGATCGGAACCCAGGACCCCGGGCCTGTCTCTTATACACATCTGACGCTGCCGACGATATGCAGTGTGTAGA
>CAJXRJ010000678.1 GCA_913058555.1 uncultured bacterium | reverse complement strand
GACAGCTCCAGGGGGCAGCGCGGCCCTTGTCAAAAGCGAAAAAACGATCCTGGCACCGTACTACGAAATCGCGGGGAGGCCGTCGATGGACGTCTTGTTCTTCTCGGCCCAGTAGGCGGCAATCTCGCCGTCCTTCTTGGCCTCTGCCCAGTCGTCCAAGGTGGGGCGATCGGCCGTGAACTCCATGATCGGAACGCCGTAGCCACACGAAGTGGACGTGCGGTCGACGTCCACGACGATGATTGAACGGGTACCGAGGTGACCGGGAAAGCGGGCTTCGAGCTCAGCGAAGCCGTCGCCGCCCGGGAGCAGAACACGTCCCTTGCCGTAGAAGCGGACGATGTTCGGCAGCCCTTCGAATGCGCAGAACATGAGCGTGATCCGCCCGTTCTCCCGGAGGTGCGCGATTGTCTCGGCGCCGCTGCCGGTGAGGTCCAGGTAGGCCACCTTGTTCGGTCCGTCGATGACGAAGGTGTCGAGCCCCTTGGGCGAGACATTGACTCGCCCGCCCTCCAGGGGCGCCGTCGCCACAAAGAACATGTGCTGTTTGCCGACGAACTTGCGCATGCTGTCGGTGATCTCGCTAAAGACTTTTCCCATGGGTCCTAGGGTACGCTCACGGCGCCCTACGAGATGGGTTTGTCGAGGGGCCAATGCTCGCTGCGGCTGGCCTTGGGGGACATGAACGCGAACATGCCGATCATTCCGAGGATCATTCGGTACTTGAACGGCGGCTTGCGGCCTTCGGCCACCGCCTTCAACACGTCCGTGATGAAGACCCCGCCTTGGGTCATTTGTTTTGCGGTCTTGGTGCCGGCCGGTACCTCTTCTGAGGTCAGCGTGTATTCGACGCCGCCGTCGACCTCGCGGAGCTCGTGGCTGACCTTGCAGACGGGGTCGTCGAAGTTGGTGAACTTGAAGGTCGTGACGTAGCGGTGCGGCGCTTCGATTTCGAGCACTTCGCCCACGACGCCGGTGTACTTGCCGTCCGGCGTGCGCATGCGCATGGGGGCGCCGGGGGCCAGGGTCGTCGTGTGGAGCACCGAGTTGAAGAAGAACGGCTGGACCACGCCGTCCTCGGTCAGGGTCTTCCAGACGACCTCGATGGGAGCCTGGATCAGGATGCGGTTGACGATCTTCGTCGTGGGGGGAAGGGAGGGATCAGGCATCGGTCTCGGGCCTCTTCTTGGCCTCGGCTTTGAACTTCAGGTCGGTCACTTGGGTGCCCCAGTAGCTGCTGTATTCCGTGGTCCAGCGGTCGTAGATCAGCTGGATCGGCGCCCCGTTGAAGTGGAGGGACCGGACTCGACCGGTCTTCTCGGAGATCAAGAGCCCCGCGGCCTCGAGGACCCCGATGTTCTTCATCACGGCGATTCGGCTTGTATCGAAGTACTTGCAGACGTCCCCGACGCTGCATCCGGGCATCGCTTTCACGAGGTCCAGGATGCGCCTCCGGCCGCTGTGGGCCAGGGCGTGGAAGAGCGCGTCGGTTCTGTCTTCTTCGCTCATGGGTAACAAGATGGTGACATATTGGCTGTCGCCTGTCAACGGCCGATCTGGGGCCCCCTCAGGCGCCCTATTGGCGCCTGAGGGGGGAGTTCTCAGCGTTGACCAGGGAGCGGATCTCATCCCCGGATAGGGCGCGGGCCCAGATCGCGACCTCGTCCAGCCAGCCGTCGAACCCACGGCCGGTGCCCTCGCGGTGCCCGCCGAGGATGAGTCCACCCATCTCCGAGGCGGGACCGGGCATCGGAAGCGTGTGCACCGCCGCCTGCTCGCCATTCACGTAGAGGGTCCAGCTCTTCGAGTCGAAGACCGCGGCCACCTGGGTCCAGCGGTCGAAGGTGCTCCGCGGTACGGGGCAATCGAAGGGGCCCTGCGACTGCGACGTGGGCGCGCCTTGGGCCGCTGCGGCTGGCCGCAGCGTGTGTGTATAGAGCTGGAGGTTCACGAGCTCCGGGTCCGCGCAAGCTCGCAGGCCGACGGACAGGTGCCAAGCCTGAGCCTGGCTCGGCTTTCCTTCGGCGGTGCTCTCGAGCAGGAATTGACGCTCGGCGGTCCCGTGCTCTGGAAGCCCTGAGGGCTTGATCCACAGTGCGACGCTGTGTTCGTCCGAGTTGTCGTCGACGGCGGCTCCCGGGACCGAAAGGAACTGACTTCGGCTTCGCTCGAGGCGAACGGCGCCCCCGAAGCGGCCCGCCCCTCGGGCGATCGACGGCGACCCGTGGGGGACCGCGTCCAAGGTCTCGCCCAGGGGGCCGCTTTGGGCGAAGCCGTCATCGAACGTCCAGTGGGCCCGGAGGTCGCGCGCGAGGCCGGCGCGCTTCCGGGGTTTGAGCCCGCTCAAGGGGAGCACCACCTCCCGGTTCACCTTCCTTCCGCCCTGGGAGAAGCGCACGACCAACGTGGGGTCTTCCAGCGTCCCGTCCGCGGTCATCGAGAGGAACTGCTGCCCCTCCACCAGGGACCAGCGCAGGGACGGATGAAACACATCGAGGGAGGTGATTGTCCGGGAGTGGCCGGGTGAGATCACGAAGTCATGCAGGTCGTACCCAAGCCGCAGCGGGTGGACCAGGTGCCGAGCCACGTGAATGTCCCCGCCAAGGAGCACGACCCCTTCGATGCCTTGCTCCGCGGCGAAATCGAGCAGCGCGTCCCGCTCGTACCAATACGTGAACATGTCATCCGTCTCGCTGTTCTTCTTGTCCTGCCAAATGGCGCCCATCGCAAGGACCTTGAAGGGCGCTTTCGACGCGCTGAGTCCACGCAGCAGCCACTCCCATTGCCCCTTGCCGAAGCACGTGGGTTGGCTTGGATCCACAGGGGAAGGTTCCGTCTGGGAGAAGTATCGCGGATCGAGCAAGAAGACCTCCATCATCCCAAGGTCGACGCTGTGGTAGACGCCGCCCTCGCCGTCGCCGTAGCGCCCATGGGCCCGGTACTCGACGAAGCCGCGGCGCGTTCGGCCCTTGCCTTCGGCCATGTTGAGGCCGTTGCCGTTGTTCCTCCCGAAGTCGTGGTCGTCCCACGTGCCCACCGTGGGAATGTGGCGCACGAGTTCCCGCAGGCCCGGCATCGCGAGGAAGTCCCTGTGCCTCTTTCGAACGACCCCAAGATCAGAGCTGTCGATGTAGGGCGTGTCGCCCATGAGGAAAAGCGTGTCCGGGTCGATCGCACCGATGTCCGCCCACATGGGGTTCTCTTCGATATCGACGCACGACGTGAAGCACGCGGTCACGCGCCCGCCGCTCCGGTCGAGGCTTGCCGTGCGGAAGGAGAGGTCAGGCCCCTCCGCCGCGACCGTTTCTTCGCCTCCCTCGATGCGCGTGATTCGATAGGTGTAGCGCGTCGCCGGTTTCAGGCCAGGGACATGGAACTTGGCGACGTAGTCATCTTCTGCGGACGTCACCGCGTCGAAGGTGCCAACCTCCTCCGTCGATTCGTCGAGCACGCGCAGGCGAAGGGTCTGGCTCTCCGCGGCAGGCCGGAATAGGAGCCTCGCGGAGGCGCCGTCCACATGTCCCACCACCGGGCCCACCACATCCGACGCCGAGGGTTCCTCCTACGACATGGGTGTTTCCGTGCCGATAGAGTGGGGGGGACACGGGGCCAGGAGGCTGTGCCATGCGGCCAGAAGCGCGCACGTCAGGTGAACTTGAATCATCGGGGCGTAGGGGAGGCAGAACGGTGGTGCGCTCGACGGGAAGTGGCTTCGACGACCACCAAGCCGCGGGCGTCAGGATCAAGGGCCCGCCGCGATGCGCCGCCATGTTTCGCCGGAATCCCGTCAACTGGGGTGGCCCGGACCGCTACGCCAAGTCCCATCCCAACGAGGCACTTCCCATGCACATGCCACTTCTCGGCGCCCTCGCGCTCGCCCTCTCCGGTCCCTCGCTCGCAGCGTTGTCTTCCCTGGGGCCCTCACCGTCGCAAGAGGTCCACGCAGCGGTTCAGCGATTCGGGGCGCAGCTCTTCATCGGAACACTGGAACTTGACGGGGGCGCAATCGCCGGAAGCGAGCTCGTGGACGTGGCCCCCCAGATGCCCACCTGTCTCTTATACACATCTGACGCTGCCGACGATATGCAGTG
>CAJXRJ010000677.1 GCA_913058555.1 uncultured bacterium | reverse complement strand
CGAGATCATGCCTAGTCTCGTGGGCTCGGAGATGTGTATAAGAGACAGGGCCCATGCACTCATTCCCGCTCGAGGAAGTGTTCGACTACCTCAAGCCGGAAACGGTGCGGGACGTGCTTCGGCAGGCGGTTCTCGACGCCCCGATGTTCAACACGCGGTGGCGCTGGAATGTGAGCCGGTCGCTCTTGAGCCCGCGGGCTTCGGCCGGGAAGCGGGTGCCGCCGCCGATCCTACGCATGCGCGCGGATGATCTGCTGGCCGCGGCCTTCCCGGACGCGGTCGCCTGCGGCGAGAACCTGCCGCCGGGGGACCTCGTGATCCCGGAGGGGCACCCCATCCTCGATCAGACGCTTGAAGACTGCCTCGTCGAAGCCATGGACATCGACGGGTTGATCGCTGTGCTCGAGGGACTGCGCGATGGGTCCATCGAGCGCCACACCATCGATACGTCGGAGCCCTCCCCCCTGGCACAGGGAGCTTTGGCGATCGGTCCTTACGGTTATCTGGACGACGCTGGACTCGAGGAGCGCCGTACGCGGGCGGTGTCGCGCGGGGACCGCGAGCCGTCGGAGATCGGGATTCTGGACCCGCAAGCCATCGAGCGCGTGCGCGAAGAGGCGTGGCCGGATCCGCGGTCGGCGGAGGAGGTGCACGAGGCGCTTCTCTGGATGGGTTTTGTGGATGGGGCGGAGGCGCCTGAATGGTCGGGTTGGCTTGCGGAGCTCAGGTCCCAGGGGCGCGCTGCGGCGGATGGGTCGCGTTGGTTTGCGACCGGCGTGAGCCGCGACCCGGTCGACGTGGCCCGGGGCCGACTGGAGGTCCTGGGCCCCTTCGCCCACTCCCACGGGGACTCGGTGATGCTGGCCCTGGAAGGGGAGGGCATTGCCGTGCGCCTGCATCTGGACGGCGAGGAGCACTGGTGCCACCGCCGGCTGTTGGCTCGTATCCAACGTGCCACCCGCGAAGGCAAGCGCAGGCGCATCCGTCCGATCTCGACGGCGGCCTACCGGAGCTTCCTAGCCCGCTGGCACGGGCTAGGGGACGAGCACGCATTCGAGGGCCCCGCCGGGGTGCTCACCGCGATCGAGCGGCTGGCGGGATGGGAAGCGGCGGGGCCCGCCTGGGAGGCGAAGCTCCTGGCGCCGCGCGTGCGCGACTACCGGCCTGAGTGGCTAGATCAATTGGGTCTTTCGGGTCAGGTCGCCTGGGGCCGCCTCTTTGGTTCCGCCACACCGTCCGTGAAGGCCACGCCGATCTCGCTCTTTCCGCGCGGGGAAACCGATCTCTGGCTCTCGTTGGCCGGGCCCATCGACGCCGAGGGGATGGACTGGCGTGCGGAGCGGGTCCTGGAGGAACTCTCCCAGCGCGGTGCGCTGTTCCGTTCCGACCTCGAGCGTCTACCTAGCATGGTTCCCACCGACGCGGAGAAGGGACTGGATGAGCTGATCGCGAGGGGACTGGTTTCCAGTGACTCCTTTGCGGCCCTGCGTCCCCTCCTGGTGGCGCCGGCGAAGCGCAAGCTGCGCCCGCTCTTCGAAACGGGACGTTGGAGCGTCTTCCGGACGGCGGAGGAGCGCCCTGGTGCCGATCCCGAAGCCGTGGCCATGGCGCTGCTCCGGAGGTACGGCGTCCTTTTCCGCGCGGTGATCCAGCGGGAGCGCATTCGCGTCCCGTGGCGCGACCTACACCGGGCGCTGCGGCTCATGGAGATGCGCGGGGACGTGCACGGCGGCCGATTTGTCGACGGTTATGCGGGCGAGCAGTTCGCCCTTCCCGCTGCCATCTCCTGGCTCAAGGTCGCGCAGGCGGGGGACACGCCGCCGGTCTCGCCCGAGGATCCCTTGGCACTCGCGGTGGAGCTGCTTCCTGGGAGCTCGGTGTACCAGCCCCAGTAGCTTGGGCAGCCCCTGGGCGGCAGGTCGAGGCCGATCAGCCCGCGAGGAATGCCTTTCGGATGGTCTCGCCGAGATCCGCGAACTCATTCTTCCGCGCTGACGCCTTGCGCCACGCGAGGCCGATGCGACGGGACGGGCCGCCCTCGTCAAAGGGGCGGAAGACGACGTTCTGATTGCGAAGCGACTCTTGCTCAACCGCCATCTCTGGGATCAGCGTGACGCCGAGGCCCGCGCCCACCATTTGTAGGAGCGTGCCGAGGCTCGTGGCACGGAAGTCCGCGTATTCGGTCATGCCCGAGGTCTTGCAGATGGGCAGGGCGTGGCTCCGGAGGCAGTGGCCCTCCTCCAGCAGGAGGACCGTTTGGTTCTCCAGGTCGGACTCCGCGAGAACGTCCTTGTCGGCGAGGGGGTGTCCCTTCGGGCACGCGAGGACGAAGGGGTCGCTGAAGAGCTGCATCTCTTCGGCGCCGTGCAGGTCCACGTCCAGTGCCAGGAGCAGCACATCGAGATCGCCGCCGTGGAGGCGCGCGACGATGCGGTCGGTTTGATCCTCCGTCAAGAGGAGCACGAGCTCGGGGTGGGCTTTGCGGGTGACTTGAACCACGGCCGGCAAGATGTAGGGGGCCACCGTCGGAATGGCGCCGAGGCGGAGCCTACCGGTGAGGGGTTCGCCCTCGGCCCGGGCCATGTCGAGCAGGGAGTCTGTCTCCCCGAGGATCTTCGACGCTTGGGCCGCAAGATCCACCCCCGCGGCAGTGGCCACCACTCGGCGCGTGTCCCGCTCGAAGAGCTGGACGCCGAGCAGGGCTTCCAGGTGCTGCAGCTGCGTGCTCAGGGCCGGCTGGGTCACATGGCAAGACTCAGCGGCCTCTCGGAAGTTGAGGTGCTTTGCGACGGCGACAAAGTACTCAAGCTGGCGAATCGAAGGACGTTCCATGGCAGGACGATCGCAGATCAACCCAGCTGCGCCCAGACCGAAGCGTTGATTTCAGCCGCATGGGCCCACCTGCTCGGCCCCTAGCCTGGGCCAAAGGCGCGCAGGGCTCCGCGCCACACCCGACGGCTCCCCTCGAGGAGAAGGGTGCCAGCTCGCTCTGCGCTATCGGGATCGACCTCCCCGCTGGCGATCCCAAGGAATGTGTCGCCGTCTGCGGTGGCGACGACATCTGGGTTCCAGCGCGGTCCGGAGGCCGTAGCGATCGTGCCCCTATCCACGCGAGCTTGCACCGTGGAGCCATCGATCCGGTACTCAATAACGCCTTCCAGCGTTTTGGCGCGGACCGCATTGAACGCGTACTTGAGTGCAACAACGTTCCAGCTTGCGCTCCAATGTTCATCTGGCTTGCGTTGACCGAGCAGTGGGGCGCCAAAGCGGGCGAGGGCGATGATGGCCTCCTCGAGTTGGGCCCCGCGTGGAGTCAACGAGTACCCGTGGGCGCATCGAAGGATGAGGCCACCTTCGACCAGCTCCTTGAGGCGGTCGGCGAGCAGGTTGGTGCCCATGCCGGGGAGTCCTTGCTGCAAGTCCTTGTAGCGCTTAGGCCCC
This sequence comes from uncultured bacterium, assembly GCA_913058555.1. Classification (GTDB taxonomy): domain Bacteria; phylum Planctomycetota; class UBA1135; order UBA1135; genus Saltatorellus. Next base: position 657 of record CAJXRJ010000677.1, on the reverse strand, counting down.
GTGAGAAGCTCGCGGACGAGCAGCAGCGTCCAGCGCTCTCCCACAGCATCTAGTGCCCGCGCTAGGGCGCAGTGCTGTTTGTAGGTTCGCTTCGGCATGGGGCTAGCGTAGCACCTGTAGCTTTAAAAAATAATAGCGCGCGGGCTTTAGAAAGATATAGTGAGCGTATGCCAAGCACAGACCCTTCGACGCTTCTCAGGCGGGCCCTTTGGGGCAACGCCATCTTCTCGACCGCCACGGGCGTGTTGCTTCTGCTCGCCGGCGGCGTGCTGGGCCCCTTCTTGGGCATTCCAGCCATGGCCCTGCGCATCGTCGGGCTAGTTCTCTTGCCGTTTGCCTTCGGCCTCTGGCGAAACAGTGCGAGGCCCGCAGTACACCGTGGAGAAGCCTGGGCCGCAGTCGTCCTTGACCTGGGGTGGGTTGGAGGAAGCGCAGCACTGGTGGCTTTCGGACTCTGGCCCATGACCGCTGCCGGCACTTGGGCGGTGATCGGTGTCGCGGACGTGGTCCTCGTTTGTGCTTTAGCGCAGGCGCTAGGCCTGGTCAAAAGCCATCGTGTCATGACTCTGGGTCATTGACCTTCGATCGTGTTTTGGGGGCCCGGGTGGGGACTGTCTCTTATACACATCTGACGCTGCCGACGATATGCAGTGTGTA
>CAJXRJ010000676.1 GCA_913058555.1 uncultured bacterium | reverse complement strand
CGAGATCATGCCTAGTCTCGTGGGCTCGGAGATGTGTATAAGAGACAGGATAGGCTCCTTCCTCCTTCCAGAGATCGGCCAACACGTGGTCCTCACGGAGGACAAGCGCGGTCGCGTCTACGTCTCCGCCCCTGGGGTCTCACACGGTTTGCTCAAGATGGGCCCGGTCCGCCGCGGCGCAACCACCTTCAGAGCCACGGCCCAGGGAAAAACGCTCGTGATCGACCGCATCAGCCCGGTGGAGCTTGCCGAGATGAGCGACAAGAAACGCCGCGAGCAAGGCTACAACCGCCGAGGCGTGCGCCGCCAGCTAGAGAATCGCGCCACGATCTCCATCGAGTACGAGATCGTTGACGGTGCCCCGGCGCGGCCCCTATCCGTGGACCTCAGGAGCTACCTCCCGAAGCCCCTGGTCCTCGAGAACCTCCAGGTGGAGCGTGCGTCTCCCCTCGGAGCAAGATAGTCAGACGATCGGATCCGGACAATGCTCGCGGCGACCGCAGTCCCCGCAGTGCTGGCCGAGATAGAGGCGGTCGAGCTCCTCCATGAGCTGCTCGATCGCGCCCGGGTCATCGGTCAGGAACCCCGCCTCGAAATTACGCTTCCTCGGGGACTTGGCCCCAAGCCCCGCGCCCGTCAAGTTTGCGGAACCCACGTACGCGAGGGTGCCATCGGCGATCAGCACCTTCATGTGCATCCTTGGGCAGAGAATGCGCTCAAAGTGTTCGCTCTCGAGGAGGTTCGGGAAGCGGTCGAAGTCCTCCCGGAACATGGGACCGGGCTCTTTCGCGTGGATCAAGCGCACGTCCACGCCCCGGCCCACCAGATCAGAGAGCACCGAGAGAAACGGCACGTAGCGCCGCCCCGGCCCCTCCACGTGCACGTCCTTGATGTCCGCCGTCGCGATCCATAGGAACCGCGTGGCCACGTCGCCCATGCGATCCAGCACGCGCTCATAGTGCGCCTCGTTGAGGATCAGTTCGTGCACAGGTCTAGCGAGCCTCGGAGGCGCGGGCGCGCAAGGGCCCGGCGGATCGCACCCGCAGGCCGTCGATCCAAACGCCTTCCCGCGCGGCGGGCGGCCCCGGGTGGTTCTCACGGAACCCCACCTGCACAGCCCCGCTGAGGCGTGCCCCCTCGGGCACGGGTCCGCGGTAGAGCTCTTGGCCACCCACAAGAAGCACAAGGGTCGGCGGCCCCGGACCGAACGGAAGGACCGTCCACTCAAATCGGGTCCACTGCCCTGGCGTCGTGCCAAGGAGCACCGCCGGCCGGCTCGCGAGAGCCTCGGTACGCTCGCCGTCCATGTTGTCGTGGGTGGCATGCACGAGCTCCCAGACGCCTGGGTGGTCCGAGCGGCCGCTCCCAAGACCCACGCCACCGCGGTTCTGGTAGATGAGCCAGAACCCTGATTCGTAGGCGCTCGATGCCGGGGAGTCCGAAAAGAAGGTCGAACCCTGGGAACCCGCCACCCCGACGGCAATGGCCTGAGCGGGCTCGCCGCTGGTCGGAACGTAGATCTCGCCGCTGACCCGGTACCCGCGGTTGCGCCCGAGGTTTGCATCCAGAACAGCGCCAATGACGCCGCCGCCCGAGGCGTCCACGCAGCGCCACGCAAGCCCACCGTCGGGCGAGGGCGGTAGCCCCACGGACGTTGGCGCCACGCGCCGCGGCACGTCGTAAGTCTGGAAGATCTGGCCCATGGCCGACTCAAAGTCAAACTCCACGGGGAGCCCGGCCTGGGCGCCGTTCGCCTCACCCGGCGTCGCGCGTTGGAACGAGAAGTCCTCGTGGTTGCGGTCGGTGTCGCGCCCGTCCGGCAGGCGTCCGAGGGTGTAGCGCTCCCCTTGTTCGTCGCGGCCGTTGCCCGCCGCGCCGATCCAGGGCCACCCTTCGTCCGTGACGCCGCGCGTCTCCTTGCGGATCAAATCCCCGAGACCTCCGAAGGCCTCATACACCGCGCTGTCGTAGACCAACCCACGGCCGGCGTCGAAGACCTGGAGGGCACCTGGGTTGCCACTGGGCAGATCATCCCCAAGGACGAAGAACGCCTGGCTCGCGTCCACGTTCGGCACCCCCGCGTCACCCACGACAAAGTACCCATGGCCCCGCCCCCCATCGGCGATCGTGCCAATGAGCGGAATGGTGTTCGCCACCGATCCATCGTTCGAGTCGTACACGCGCAGCACGAGTCCTGGCGGGATCGGGCCCGCTGGGCCGTAGATCTCGACGAACTCCGTTGCTGGGTCCGCGTATCGGAACTCGTTGATCACATAGCGAGCCCCATCAGGGAGGGAAGGCGCCGCCGCGATCTCGTCGATAACGATCGCCCCTTGGCCAGCCCCATCCCCCTCAATGGCAAAGCCGAAGAAACCCATGTCCGCCGTCCCCGCGCCAGAGTCCAGCGCCCCGTCCCCAGAGCCGATTCCAGGCTCCGCGGTGCTGAAGGCGAAGACGGAACTCGGGTCACCGAGGTCCCAGTCGATCGTCTGCGAGCCGGTTTCGTTGAGGGAGAAAGCCGGCGAGGCCTCGAGCTCCCCGGCGCCGTCGATCACGAGCATCCGAAGCACGAAGTCCGCCGTCGGGTTGAGATTCTCGAGCCTGACGCTCACGCGGGTGTTCCGCGGCATATGCGCCAGAACGGCGTTCCAATCCCGAAGGCCTGGGGCCAGGGGACTTGCTAGGACCTCATGGGCCAGCACCGCGCGATTGCCGTTCGCACCTTCGAAGTCGTAGGTGAAGCGCAGCCCGTTGCCGTCGCCGCCAGGGACCGAGACGAGAGTTCGCGAGGAGTTGCTATCCACATCCCCGCGGGTGTCCGGCGACTCATTTGGATCGCGCCAACGGAAGTCCAATCCAGCGAACGTCTCCAGGATTCGGCGCCGGCGCCCGGGAGGCGCGTAGACCTGCTCGCAGAGCCGATATAGGTGAGGGTAGGTCCGTGTTCTCGACACCGTCGAGCCCGTCCTTGGATCCACCGACGTGGTCTCCGCCATCCACATGAGCGACCAGAAACCAACACCACCGAGCCGGCGACCGGACCACGTCCCCGAGGGATCCTGAACGCTCAGGGCGTGGCGGATTTTGTACTCCATCGACTCGACGGAGTCGAACGTACGCGTCCGCTGAATCCCATCGTTCCACGTGTACCAGGCCCCTTCATCCCCGAGCACGTAGTTACTGAGCCCCGGGCCAAAACCAGGCCGCAAGGTGGTGTCGAAGCGCCCGTCCGTGAACCCCGCCGAAACCGGATTGGAGCCGCTCACGCCGTAGGCCGCCGTGCCGCTCCAGCGCCGGGAGTAGGCCGAGACGACCGGCACGAACTTCTCCGGCGGAAGACCCGCATTGAAGTACGCGTGCATGCGATTCGAACCGAGGCAGTTGTCGAAGTCGCTGATCGCCCGGGGCGTCTGCCCGCTGGCCCAGTCATACATGCTGTGGAGCATGTAGTCGATGGACGGAGTGATGCCCGTTTGGGCGTCGAAGTCCCATTGGCTCGACAGGTAGATCGCGTTCGTGTAGATGCTGAGCTCCAACCGCGGGTCGACGGAATCCATGGCGGCCCTCAACTCGCGGCAGAAGTCCGAGATGCCGTCGCGCACCGCGGGGCCCCATGAGAACTCGAGGTCCAAGCTGACGCCGTGGGCATAGCCGTCCGATGCGATCACCTGCACAAGTTGGCCGATGAGGTTCGCACGGCGCGCCGGATTGGTCATGACCGCCGCAATGGTCCCATTGTTGCCATCGCTGAAGCTTGCAAGCACAAGCACCACCTTGACCCCCGCCGCCTCGGCGGCGCCGCCGGCCTTGAGGTACGACGAGCGCCCCGTGAACGCCGATGCGTTCGTCAAGTTCCCGAGGCTATCGAAGCCCACGAATCGCGAGCCGACGTGGGTCAAGGACTGCCATCTCTGATGGAAAACTTGGGCCTCGCTCTGGAGGTATCCAAAGACGATGAAGTCGGAGTCGATGCCCCGCGAACGCGGCTCCCCGAAGGCTGCCCTGGCCGTCGTCCCTCCCCCGGTCGTGGTTCCAGCGGTACCATCCCTTGGGGCCTGTCTCTTATACACATCTCCGAGCCCACGAGACTAGGCATGATCT
>CAJXRJ010000675.1 GCA_913058555.1 uncultured bacterium | reverse complement strand
GCGGTCCTGTGCGAGCCCACCATGATCGAAACCCTTGTTCTCGGCGCCGGCTTCTACCTGGCGGCCGGGCTGATTTTTGCCCTGGCCTTTGTGACTGTCGGGGTCCAGCGCCTCGACGGTGACGCAAAAGGGGGCACGGTTGGATTCCGGATCCTGATTCTCCCGGGGGCGACTTTGCTCTGGCCCCTGCTGGCGGCGCGGTGGGTCCGTGGGGCAGGCGTTCCTTCGGAGAAGACCGCGCATAAGCGCCTGGGGGTCACGCGATGATCGCCTCCCTTCGGAGAATTCACCGCGTGGCTGCGCCGACGGCGTTTGCGCTGGCGGCGATTGGATTGGCCATTGCGACCCGCGGGGCCAGCGCGCCGCCGGAGGACTCCCGCCAGGTCGATGTGTCGGGCATGGATTTGACAGCAGCGACGGATGGACGGTTCCAGATCGGCTTCCAGGTCGTTGGGAGCGAAGGGCCGCGTTACCTTTGGCTCCTGCCGAACGTGCCGCTCGACGCGCCGGATCTCTTGGTCTACGCCATTGATCGAATCGATGTAGAGACCAGCTCGACGGACCTTCCGAAGAGCGCGCGGCTGCTCGGCTCGGCGGATCCGGCGGGGCCTTCCTGCAACGCAGTGACGGAGTGGCCCGAAGCCGTGGCGCTCTACAGCCTGGGGCATGCGGCGCTCGTCGCGACCCTCAGTCTTGGGAACGGGGAGGGGCGCTGAGCATGGGACATTCCTATCGCGCGGTGCAGTGGAACCGCTTCAAGCTCCGCTACGACATGGCGCTCATCGCCGGGGTGGTGCTCTTCATCGCCGCCTTCATGGGCATCAGCGCCGGTGTTCACCCCGAGGCCACGGCAGAGACGCTTTTGATCCGTGGGCTTGGGCTGGCGGCGATCGTGTTACTGCACGTGATCTTGGCCATTGGCCCGCTGGCGAGGCTCGATCGGCGCTGGCTGCCGCTGCTCTATAACCGCCGCCACCTCGGCGTGACGATGGCGATCCTCGCGTTCATTCACGGGGGATTCTCGATCCTGCAATTCCACGCCTTCGGCGATACGAACCCGATCGTGAGCCTCTTCACGGCGGGGTCGGGTGGGGATTCCATCTCCGGGTTTCCGTTCCAGCCGATCGGCGCAGCGGCCCTTGCGATCATCGTGCTGATGGCCGCGACGAGCCACGACTACTGGCTTGCCAACCTGACGGCGCCGGTCTGGAAGGCATTGCACATGTTGGTGTACCTCGCCTACGCGCTGGTGGTGCTGCACGTGGCACTTGGCTCGCTCCAGGTGCAGTCCCATTGGGCGCCTGCGGCGCTCCTTGGGGTCGGCGTCCTCGGTCTCGGCACGCTGCACACGATGGCCGCGCTCCAAGGCCGCGGCCCCGACCTGGCAGTGCCGGAGCCCTCTGGCGAATGGGTCGACGTCGGCTCCGTTTCGGACGTGCCCGAGGGGCGCGCCCTCGCGGCCATGGTCGCCGGTGAACGCGTGGCCATCTACAAGAACGAGGGCAAGCTCTCCGCGATATCGGGCGTCTGCCAGCACCAGAACGGACCGCTGGCGGAAGGGCGCATCGTCGATGGGCTCGTCGTGTGTCCTTGGCACGGCTTTCAGTACCGCCCCGATTGCGGCAAGTCGCCTGAGCCCTTCCACGAGACGGTTCCGACCTTCCGGTTGGAAGTGCGAGGAGGTCGCGTGCTCGTACAAACCATGCCCCTGCCCCTTGGCACCACCACCGAGCCTGTGCCGGCCACTCTTGAGGATTCCGCACCATGAGCGCATCAGACGAGTTTTTTATCGGGTGGTCCGCGGACGTCCCGAAACGCACCGGCGCCTTCGCGCGCAGGGCCTGGATGGGCGCATTGGTGCTCGGACTTTCCATCGCGGCGTACGGCGCCATCAGCCAGGCGCCTTTTGCGAAGTCACGCTTCGAGTTCGGCGTTGAGCGCACCTTCGAGGGGCGCATCGAGCACATCCCCTACCCGACCCTCGTGGTGGACCGGCCCGGCGCATCCGGCGACGCGTCTTCGTCCCGGTGGCTGCTCACGGTCTTTGGGAAGCGCGGCGCGGAGGAGTTCACCCAACCCCTCGACGGTCACCGCGTGAGCGTGACCGGGAGCCTCATCTACAGCGGCGCGGGAACGATGGTGGAGATCCTGCCGGACTCACTCAAGGACCTTGGTGAGGCTGAAGCTCCGTCGCTCCCGAGGCCAAGCCAGAGAGTCTTCGGGCCGCAGGATTCGTCCGTCGTGGATACGGACGGATCGCTGAGGCGAGGGACGTTCTACGGCGAGATCGTCGACTCCAAGTGCTTTCTCGGCGTCATGAAACCCGGCAACCTCAAGACCCATCGCGCGTGTGCCATTCGGTGCATCAGCGGGGGCGTTCCGCCGGTGCTCGTGGTGCGCGGAGAGTCCGCTTTGGACCCGGTGACGTACCTTCTGATGGTGGACGAGGAAGGACGTGCCGTGAACGATCGCGTGTTGGAGCACGTGGCCCAGCCGATCAGGATCCAAGGGTTCCTGAAGTCCTACGGGGATATGCACGTGCTCCACGCCCACCTAGGATCGATCACCCGGATCGCCCCGGGCGATGACCCTGACATTTAGCCCGTCTGGGACGCGATGAGCTTGTCCAGCTCTTCGCGTAGCTTCGGCAGGATCGTGTCGTAGCCGAAGTTGCCGACGAGCTCTTCGCCGCGCTTGAGGTTGACGGTCTTCGGGCCGCACCAAAGCCCCAGGTCGGCGTCGTCGGTCTCGCCCGGGCCATTAACGCGGCAGCCCATGACCGCGATGGTCAGGTCGTATTCCGCGGCAAAGGTCGTCATCTTCTTCACGTCCTCGGCCAGGTCGATGAACTTCTCGTTCTCGACGCGGCTGCATGAGGGGCACGCGATGATGTTGAGCCCATCAAAGAAGTTCGGCGGGACCGAACGGAAGCGTCCGTTCGACACATCGTCGAGGATCTCCCGGCCCACGGCGATCTCCTTGCCCTTGTCATCGAACGGCACCGTGAGCGAAACGCGCAGGGTGTCGCCGATGCCCCGGGCGAGGAGCTGCTCAAAGGCAATGCGCGTCTTGATGATGCCCTCGGGCGGCATGCCGGCCTCGGTGACGCCCAGGTGAATGGGCACGTCGGGACGCGCCTCGGCGAACCTGGAGTTCGCATCGATCACGAGCCGGGGGTCGGAGTCCTTGATGGACACGACGTAGTCGGGGAAGTCAAAGCCGTCGAGCAGAGCGCAGTGATCCACCGCGCAGGCGACGATCGCGCCCACGTGATCGTCCGGGAATCGCTCTTTGTACTCCGGGGCCACGGAGCCCGCGTTGACTCCCACGCGGATGGCGCAGTCGTTCTTGCGGGCGACGTCTGCGATCCACCGGACCTTCTCCTCGATGGACTTCGTCTTCTCGTGGTGGTGGAGGTGGCCGGGGTTGTAGCGGAGCTTGGCCACCTGGGGCGCCACGAGCTCGGCCATCCGGTAGTTCTCCTGGAGGTCCACCGAAAGGGGCACGTCGAAGCCCTTGGCGATGGCAGCCAGGGCCTCCGCGTCCTTCGGGGAGTCAATCGCGATGCGCACGAGGTCCGCTCCCGCGGCCTGGAGGCGCTCCACCTGTCGGCGCGTGGCCTCAATGTCCTGGGTCCGGGTGGCGGCCATGCTCTGCACGGCGATGGGGGCGTCCCCTCCAATGCGGAGCGGGCCGACCTGGATCTGACGGGTCTTACGGGGAGGAATCATCGCGGCGGGATCATAGGCGGCTGGCGCGTGGCCCCCAGTTCACGAAGGGGATTTCGCCGCCCCTGGCAAGATTCGGAAATTTCTAGCCCCACCCGCAACGGGCCCTTCGGACTCCGTTGTCCTTCCACAAAAGACCAGGCACCGGTGTCGGTCGACGTTGAGCGGGATCCCCCCCCTCTTTCCGCTCCGTCGCTCCGATACCGGCGCCTCCTTACGCGTACGAGTCAACCCCCTCGATTCGTTCGCCACCAGCCCATCCGGACCGCGCCCCGGCTGGGCTGGGCCTTTTAACACCGACCTGGGTGAGGGGCGAGTTGGTGTCGGCCTGTCTCTTATACACATCTCCGAGCCCACGAGACTAGGCATGATCT
>CAJXRJ010000674.1 GCA_913058555.1 uncultured bacterium | reverse complement strand
ACGAGATCATGCCTAGTCTCGTGGGCTCGGAGATGTGTATAAGAGACAGGGAGACGACCGGTCGAAGGCGGCGATGGTTGCAGGGATTGTGGCGGTTTCGTGAGGTGCGAAGGCCAAAGTGCGGAGCCAGCTTGCTTTGCTACCGGGTGGGAACCGTGAATTGATGGGTCTCGAAGGTCCACATGCGGCCGCGGTCGCTCGTCACGAGGATCCGGAGGTAGTACGTGGCGCCCGGGTCCAGGTCCGGGAGGCTCACGGAGTTCACGCCCCGGTGGACGCGCCCCAAGGGCACAGAGCGGCTCCAGGTGCCGCCTTCCTGGAGAGCCGTGGCGTTGCGCTCCGTGCCGTGGAGCTCCCGCGGCGCGAACGCGAGGCAGTCCCTCTTGCCAAAGTAGACAATGGCAGAGGCTCCTTCACCGACTTCCAGGAGCTCGAACTCGAGCGTCGCTTCCGTGCCAACGGCGGCGGCGGTGACCGCGCCGAACTTTGCGGGGAGACGGAAGAGCCCCTCCGCCTTGGCCCCTTCGAGGTAGTTCGGGAGCGGCTCGTCCCGCTGCTCTTTCGTCAGAAGCATGTCGCGCTTCCCTTCGGAGAAGTGCTCCATCCCCCCCATCTCGAACGTGAACCACCCTGCATCGTCTTTGCCCCAGCGTTTGTTCTGGCGCTGACTCGCCCCGGCCCGCAGGACGTCCAGACGGTGCCATTCCCCATGGGCACCCCGCGCCCAACCCTTGCGCAGGACCTTGCGCACCTGGTCGCCGCTGCGCTGTCGGTCCGGCGGCCCCGGCACTTCCACGAAGGAGCCGGGCCACATGGGCTTGGCCCTGCCCCGCCACTTGCGGCCGACGGCGTAGAGCTCCCACTCCCCTTCTCCGTCGATGAAGTAGCCGTAGTAGGTGTCAAAGTCCCCGTCTCGCTCCCGCCGAAGCGCCAGCACGACGTCCTTCGGCCGATGGGAGAAGGGGTTCCAGCCACGCGGCTTGACGCCCGTACCCTCGTGGCCGAATCCGCTGAACTGCGCTCCGGGGGAACCCAGCGCGAGGAGGTGCGGTTGGCGCCCCAAGGGCAAGTCCCCCTTCGACCACATGGAGAAGTTGCACCCGGGGCCGCCCCTTCGGTCCTCGCCGAAACTGACGCCGAAGTACCCGAACGGCGTCGTGATCGGCGAGTAGCTCGTGTAGGGGGAGGCGCTACGCGACGCCATGACCCACATGTCCGTGGATTCGAGGGTGGTCGCCCGATAACCACCGTGCACCGCCGCGGGCCGCCAGCGGGCGCGCAAGACCCGCGCCCCGGCCATGGCCGCGCCGCTCAGCTCCACCTGGGACAGTTCAGCCCCCGCGCTCGCCTTCGGTACGTCCGCACGCATCAAGAAGGTGTGCTTGCCGGGAGTCGCAAGTTCGAAGGCCACGCGGACCCCGTCACCGGCCCCCTTCCCAAGGGCCAACCGTCGCGTCTCCTGGCCGAGGGTCAGCTCCACGGTCGCGCCCGGGCTCTCCATGCCCGCTCCAAGCCGGAGCGTCGCCACCACCGGCCCAGGCTGCTCAACCCAGATATGCCATCGCAGGGTCCGCGCTCGATCGGTCCATCCGGTCAGGACCGCGTAGTCATTCGCGATCAGCGTGCTTTTCCCCTTCTTGCCGTTGGCGACATCTGCGAACTCCGCTTCTCCCTTCGCCCGAACGCCCCGATCGAAGAACCCATTGCTGGGGGTCAAGATCAAGACGCCATCTGGGGTCGCTTGACCCAGAAGTTCGTAGGCACTTTGGCCTTCTTTCGCGGCGACGCTGAACCAAGTGGGCTCGCTCCCGAGCTGGCCGTGCACGTCCTTGGAGACCCTGGGACCCGACACCGTCTCCGGCGCGGGCAACCCCACGCCCCCTTGCGTCGATGCCGGCGATGTTTCGACTAAGTACGTCAGGGCGAGAAGCGACGTGGCAAGGAACGAAGGAAGCGTCATGGCCCCAAGGGTAACGGGAGCGGTTCCAGATTCGGTGACCTCCGCCTATCCTCGGATCTGGGCCTCTCCCCGACGCTCCCGTCATCTCGCGCCCTCGCCGATGCCCTATTGCCATGACGCGACTCCCCTACCCAACACACCTCTCCCTCCCGTTCTTGGCAGCCCTATCCCTGGCCGCCCCGCCTGACACGGAGGTCCTTGTCCGGAAGGGCGCAGATCTCGCGGCGGTCTACGCAGGGACCCTCGACCATGAAGCTGGCGTCGGCGCGGCGGATTGGAGCGTCGGACCCGACGACGTCTGGGAGCTCAAGCGCTTTGACTTCGAGTTCAAGGGCAAGCTTGAGTTCTCGTGCGACTCGGCGACCCTCGTGGTCGGAAAGAACGAATCCAAAGCCAATGGGAAGAGCGCCGTCTGGGCTGTGCTCATTCCCGATGAGGCCGCGCCGATCACCTCTTCGGAAGTCGGCCACGGAGACCGCGCCGTGGCCGTCTTCATGCGCTTCCACCCTTCGCGCATCGGAGACCTGTTCCCCAAGGGCACCGTCAAGAAACAGGGCGACCCCATGGCCCTGATCGAAGCCAAGCGGATCTACAGCCACAAGATCAATGCTGGCTGGCAATGGGACAACATGCCGGTCGTCCCCACGCGTGCGTCCATGATCATCGACCTGGACACCACCGAGGGCAAACGCCGCTTCTATTCGACCGACTCGGACAAGGCCACCGTGCGATACGTCGACGCCTTCGTCAACAACCCGGTGCCCCTGGCGGACACCACCCCCGTCACCACCAAAGACGCAGCGCGCGTCTTTGAAGAGGCCTGGTCGGCGTTCGACGCCGAGTACGCCATGTTCGGCGTGAAGCCGGACGTGGACTGGAAGAAGCTCAAGAAGCAGTACCTGCCCCTGGCGAAGGGCGCCCAAACCCAGGGGCAGCTCGCCGGGGTCATTGGACTCCTCGTAAGCCATCTCGAAGACCTGCACGTTTGGGTCCGCCATGGCGAAACCTGGATCCCCACCTACAACCGCTTCCGGGTCACGAACGCCGACTGGCGCACCGTGAAGCCCCAGCTCAAGGGTCTCGAGGAACGAAAGGGCCTCGCCTTCGGGAGGCTCGAGGAGGACCTCGGCTACATCGTGATCTGGAACCTCTCGACCCAGGGCCTCAGCGACACGTTCGACGAAGCCCTGGAGGGCCTCGCCGATACGACCGGCCTCGTGGTCGACCTGCGCTGGAACGGCGGTGGGGACGAGATCCTTGGGCGCCGCCTCGCGGGGCGATTCCTCGATAAAGAAGCGGTCTACAGCAAGAGTCAGTACCGCACGGGCAAGCGACACAAGGACCTTGGCAAGGCCCACGAGCGGACCTTCGAGCCGCGCGGCCCATGGCGGTACGAAGCCCCGGTCGCCCTCCTCCAGGGCGAGAAGACCATGAGCTCCGCCGAGTCCCTGGCCCTCATGTTCGCCCAGTGCCCCAAGGTCACGACCATCGGCCACCACACCGCCGGCTCCAGCGCCAACCCAAGGCGCCTCGAACTCGACTTCGGCATCACCGTCAACCTCCCCCGCTGGCTCGACCTCGACCCCAGCGGCCAGCCCATCGACCGCGTGGGCGTGGCCCCTGACGTTCCCATCGACGCGCCCAACCCCGGCGACTTCCAAGGCGCTGACCCCGTCTTCGAAGCCGCCATCCAGCACCTCACCGCCATCGAAGATCGCGGTCCCGGCAAACGCGACTAACCACGTGTGTAGTCGCTCCTCGGCTGCGTGGGTACTACTGACGGACACGCGGCAACCGGGCCTTCCTGCTCAGTTGCCCCAGTACCCCGTACCTGGCCTCGATGAACCTGCTCCTCGTCTCCCTCGGCCTGATGGCCCAATGGCCCAGGCTCGCAGGGCCGGCGGATCCCCACGACCACTTGTCGCCGGACGGAGCCCTCCGGCTCCACGTGGAGTCGGTGGAACGAGATGGCGATGGGCCTGGTATCTACACGATGTTCCGCGGTGACCAGCGGCTCTGGAGAGTGGAGGCGCCCTTCCATCTTGGCGAGCTGTTCGTGACCGAGGGCGGCCAGGCATTCGGCTACGGCAATTCAGTCGTCGAAGATCGCGGCAGCGCTGTCTCTTATACACATCTGACGCTGCCGACGATA
>CAJXRJ010000673.1 GCA_913058555.1 uncultured bacterium | reverse complement strand
ACGAGATCATGCCTAGTCTCGTGGGCTCGGAGATGTGTATAAGAGACAGGTAGCGCGGAATCGGCGCCGGCCAAGATCAAGCGAAGGCGGGAGTAGGGCTCGGTGAGGCGAAGCAGCTCTCGGATCTCAAGGGCGCGGCTCGCCTTGATGACCATCGGGATCTCGCCGTTCACGGCCCGGGCGAACGCTGCCTTTTCGGCGTCGAACTTGGGCGGCTTCGGACGGCGATCTTCCTTGTACTTCTTGTCCTTAACCTCTTCGCCTTTCTCCTTGGCGTCCTTGACCTTCTTGTCGCGCGCCTTCTTGGCCTTCTTGAAGTCCTTCTTGAGCTCGGCCTCCTTCTCGGCAATGGCTGCCTTCCACTCCGCGAGGTCGCGGTCGTACTTAGCCATGTCATCGCCGTATTTCTTGCCAGTGGCAAGTTGGCCGGCGAGGCGGTCGACTTGGCCGACCCGGTCGATCGGGTCGAGGTTCTGCGGACCGAAGTTGAAGCCACCGCCACCGAAGCCGCGGGTGACACCCAGACTGGCGGAGAGGGATGCGTCCTCGAGCATGGGCTCGGCGCTGGCCGTGGAGATCACCACGGAGATCCCGTTGATGTTGGCAGCAGATGAGATCTGCGAACGAGTCGCCAACACCCCAGCGGCGACGAGTTCCTTCAGAGTCTCCTGTTGGCCGTAGGGGTCGACCACGTCGACCGCCATGGCGGAGGCACTTGAATCACTGGACCCGGCGGAGCCAGCCTCAAGGCCCGCTATGGACCAGGGGTCCATGAAGCCGGGGCAGACCACGTCTCCTTCGATCACCGTCGCCCCCTCGGGGACTTCGATGTCGGCGCCCATGGCCTGGACCTTGCCGTCGCGAATGAGCACAAGGCCGTTCTCGATCACCTGGCCAGGCCGGACGATGAGCTTGGCCGCTCGGACCACGATGGGCGGGACCGGGACCGGGGCCGGGGCTGCCACCACTTCGGAAGGAGCATCAGCCGGGGCCGGACCGTCTTCCTGGGCCGCAAACATGAGCGGCGCCGTGGCGCTACCGAGAACTGCTGCGGCAACGAATGAGCCGATTCGCCTGGGGAACCGGAGGGAGCGCGTGGGGTTCGAGCGCATGACCTGAAGCACGGTGAGGAACGCGGAGGGGGGAGACAATCCAGCCCTGAGGCCCCGCGAAGCACGCTTCGGAGGACCTTTTGGAGGGGGGCCGGATGTGAAAGGGCGTCGGACAGGCACCCAACGAGGTGGGTGCGATGGCGGCTAGAGCAGGGTGCTCCCGGTGAAGGGAGCGTCTCTATTCGAGCGGTCGCCGCTCGATAGTAGGGAGTCGCAAACCCGCAAGCAAAGACGGTCGGGACGGGTTGGGGGGAGCGGGGCTAAGACTTACGGGCTGAAACAGATGCGTCGGCATTCGTCTCTTTTCGAGGCGCGGCCCCGTGGGCGCCGAAGGAACGCCTCTGGGCCCAGTAATCGTGGAGTGCGACGTCCATCGGCTGTTCGCCTCTAAGTTTCCTTCCAAAAAGGCCGTTCGAACCGCCATTGAACGCTCGCTCTGGATGGGTAATGCGAGCACGTCGCGCCTTCCACCCACTCCTCCTCGAGCCCTCCTATTGGCGGGACCGACTCCAAACCCTTGGAGAGGCTCCACTTGGGGTCATCTGGACGCCACGCCCCGACCTATCCGGGCGGGGCAAAGAGGTGATGGAGTTTCGAATCCGGAGCCACGACGGCGAGAAACTCTGGGGCCTCTTCGCCCGACCCGCCTGGCATTCCGCGCCATGGCACGCCCTCGTACGCTCGGTGGGCCCGTCAGAACGACCTTCGATCGACGCCCGCCTCGTGCATTCAGGAATGGCCGAATTCGTATTCCAGGAGCCGGCAGGCAGACGACTTGCGGATCGAGTCGTTGATGTCATGCAGGCCTGCCGCCTGGCGATGGAGACAGAGGGCATCGACCGGGTCGAGGTGGAAACGCCGAGCACAGAGAATCCCACGGGCCCGCGCCCGGAATGCAGCGACGAACTCCTGATCGCCGACCAGCTCCTCACCCACCGCATCCTCCCCCCGAAGTAGTCGAGCGATCACCCGCTCCTACCCCAAGCCTTTCGAACCGGCGCCCGATCAGGCCCCGGACCCACGCCAAGCGACGATCAGTAGCCGCCGGAACCGGACGAGCTCGACGTCACGATGGCCACCGACGCCGACGCACCAATTCGCGTGGCGCCCGCCTCGATCATCGCCTGGGCGTCCTCACTGCTGCGAACGCCACCGGACGCCTTCACCCCGAGCACAGGCCCAACGGCGCGGCGCATGAGAGAGATGTCTTCCACCGTCGCCCCCCCGGTGCTGAACCCTGTGGACGTCTTCACAAAGTGTGCGCCCGCTGCCTTCGCGAGCTCCGACGCCCGGACGATCTCGTCCTTCGTCAAGAGACAGGTCTCGAGGATGACCTTGAGGCGCGCTCCCTGGGAGCGACAAGTGGCCGCAACGGAAGCAATATCTGATCGAACCAAGTCGTCGAGACCGGACTTCAACGCGCCTACGTTCAGGACCATGTCCACCTCGCAGGCGCCGTTCTCTATCGCTCGCCTCGCTTCGTAGCTTTTCACCTCGGTCAACGAAGCCCCCAGGGGAAACCCGACGACCGTGCACACGAGAACCGGCGCACCCTCGAGGATCTCCGCGCAGCGACGAACCCACGTCGAGTTCACGCATACGGACGCAAATCCAAACTCCATCGCTTCCGCGCAGAGGGTGTCAATCTCGGAGAGGGTGGCATCAGGCTTGAGCAGGGTGTGGTCGATGTAGGTCGCGACGTCTCCGATGCGCATCGGGTCCGGGCAACCCGACGGGCTACACACGCCGAGGCGGCACGCGCCCGCGTCCACGGCGGCCTGGGCGGCGGGACCGAAGTCCACGTCCACGCTGAAGGAAGTGGCCCCCGCATGCAGCCGTTGGCCGGCCACGAGTCGGGCGCCAATCTCAGCCAAAATCGATTCAAGGCGATCGGCGTCAATGGCGCCATTTGCGCCATAGAGTACGTCTGTGGACATTTGGGCGAGAAGGCCTCAGCGGCCCTCGTCGAAGGTTCGGTCGAGGGAACGGGGGCGGAGATTCTCCGCTTCAAGGGCCCGGATCTTCTGCGCGCGCCGCTCGTGCCGTCCGGGACCGACGGGCGTTTGCAAGAAAGCGGCCACCACCGCTCGGGCCTGGGCGAGGTCCAAGTGGCCGGACCCTAGCGTGAGGACATTGGCGTGGTTGTGCTCGCGGGCGTTGCGCGCTGAGCGCTCATCCCAGCAATTGGCGGCAAGGATGCCGGGGAACTTGCCCGCGGCCATCGCGGAACCAATCCCGGCACCATCGATCACGATCCCAAGATCCGCGCGGCCCTCGGAAACTTCGCGGGCCACGGCGGCTGCAAAGTCGGGGTAGTCGACGGACACATCCCCCACTGGCGGCCCCAGATCCATCGGCCGCTGACCCATTTCCTTGAGAAGCGGGACGAGTTCACTCTTGAGGGCGAACCCGCCGTGGTCGCTCCCGATCGCGATCCGCTGGGAAGCGGCCCTTCCGAAGGGGCCCCCAAGGGGACTCACGGAACCACCGCCGCTCGGCTCAGCTGTCCGCCCCGTCACAAATCGAACGCCGCGCTCGAAGGCCAGTTCCTTCGCCAGCGGCGTGATGCGCGAACCGGGCGGGATCACGAGCTCGGAGCCCCGCGGCGCAGCACGGACTAGGGCCTCCGGCACGAGATCGCGATCCTCGCGATGCTTGGAGGGTGCCAAGGCGCCGACATGGGCCCCCCCAGCGCGGGAATTGTCCGGCTTTATTGCCCCGTGAGCGCCGGGCCGATCGGAATCGGGCCCAGGAAGGGCCCCCGAACGAGCCGTCTGCGGCTGCACGGAAACGTGCGGCTGCTGTTGTTCGTTCGCGGTCATTCCTAGGGTCGAGCCCATCAGGGCTCGACGGGCAGCGCGCCGTGCAACGGCTCGCAGCTCGGGGGTCACGTCGTAAGTCTCGGCCATGGGAGGCGAGCAGTGTAGCGACGACCGGCTCACCCTGGTTTCAGCGCTCCAGCTCCCTATCATGAAAGCGCGCGTCCCCACGCCGCCCCCCCAC
>CAJXRJ010000672.1 GCA_913058555.1 uncultured bacterium | reverse complement strand
ATCATGCCTAGTCTCGTGGGCTCGGAGATGTGTATAAGAGACAGCGGGAAACTCGGTCGCGCGTTCGCAGATTCTAGGATCTACTTTGTCATGCCTAGACTCGCACTCGCTATCGCCGTGACCACGCTCCTCCCGGCCTCCTTCACCGCCCAGGCGCACCATTTCTCCACTTCGCCAATCTCTTCCCCAGGTTGCACGGGAGCCGTCACCTCGACGGGCTTTCCGGCCACCTGCGAAGTCTTTGGAAACTCGATCGCGAGCGCGAACGACGCGCAGCTCGTTGCCTCAGGTCTCCCGGCGAATCAGTTCGTCTTCTTTTTCACGGGACTGGCCGACGTCCCGCCGATGACCGTCAACTCCGGCAACGGATGGGTCTGCATCAACCCGGCGGCAGCGGGCGGGTTCGGCCGATTTGCGGCCCCGAATCAGATCAAGAACTCGGGCCCCCTTGGCACCGTCACGCTCGACACCAATGCCGGCGAGTGGACCCTCGCGTCGATCCCATCCCCATGGGGCAACTATGCGGCGGTGGCAGGAAGGACGTCCTACTTCGAAGCATGGTTCCGGGACCCGGTTGGGGCCGGCTACAACTTCACCGGCTCCGCAGTCATGACCTGGCAGTAGTCCGCCTAAGGCTCGCCCCCAGGAAACTACGGAGCCACGGAAGCGCCGCGTACGGAGCGACCGGAGCCAACTGGCCCGCGGAATCGGTCCTTGGTCGATTCCGCCGAACGCGGTCGTGCGCCCCCCAGGCCTTGGGCCCGTCGCGCCCCAGGGGGCAGTCGTCCAAGGACTGGCGGCTGCGGCTCAGATGACCACACCCACAGGTGAGGTCGTATGGCCCGCGAACACGTGGCTGATATCGGTTCCCCCCAGGCCCGCCCCGAGGATCTCGGCGATCACGTCCCGGTAGTCGGTCATGACGCGCAGGTCTCCGCCATCGAGTTGGTTCGGCGCGACCGTCGGCCATGGCCCGTGCACTTGGCCGCCCACCACGCGGTGGCCCATCGCGAGCATGATGCCCCCGCTTCCGTGATCGGTGCCAGCGTTTCCGTTGGGCGCGACGCGGCGTCCGAATTCGCTCTTTGCGTAGAGCAGGTACTTGTCCTCCATACCCCGCATGTCGAGCCAGAAGGCCTCGAGCGCCGATGACAGGTCCCGGAGCATGTCAGCAAGGGCTCCCTGGATCGTGCCCTGGTTGTGATGATGGTCCCAGCCCCCGTAGTCGTAGTGGGCGACTTCGAGCCCCAGGTCGGCCTTGATCATCGCCGCAATGTTGCGCATCACGGTCCCGAACGCACTCACGGGATACGTCGCGCCATTTGCGGGTACGTACCCACTGAAGTCGATACTCGCCAATCGGTCGATGGAGCCAAAGGTGCTGGCGGCCGCGGGCGCCAATGGAGCGATCGCACTGGAGTAGCCTGCGCCGAGGGCCGCGCGCCGGGCGGCCGCCGACGCCGGGCGGCCGGGTAGGGTGAAGCGGCTTGGGTCCGCAATCGGTAGCGTGCTGGGGGCGACCGCGAGGACCCGCGGCATGAGGTTGTTCAGCGCCAGGCCGCGCAAGGCGCCGGTTCCAGCGGGCGAAACAGACTGGAGGTGCCGGGCGAGCCACCCCGACGCTTCAGGGCTCGTGGGGTTGTTCGGCGTGCCTGACTCCATCGTTCGCATGGCATCGAAATGACTTCGCGAGGGATCGGGCGAGCCGACGGCGTGAACGAAGGCCAGGTTTCCCGCCATGAAGGGCGCCAAGAGGCCTGAAGTGTTCGGATTCAGACCGAAGTAGCCGTCGAGGTCAAGTGCGCCATTCGTTGTTCCGGGCGCCGTAACGGCGAGCGCGCCGCGTGCGGCGTAGAGGGCAGCGTCTCCGTAGGGAACAACGGTCGAGAGTCCGTCCAGCGCGCCACGCAGGAAGATGCCGATGAGCGTTGGGCGTGACGCACCACGCGCGTGTGCGAAGGCTGTTCGGGGGAGCGCGAGGGAGGCGGCGGTCGCCGCGACGGAGGCACCGAGGAATCCGCGGCGGGAGAGCCGGTCGTACTCCGGGCAGTTCGTTCTAGAGTTCATCGCCATGGGCCTTGTTGCGAGAGGTACGGACAGGTGACGTCCATCACACCCACTGGGTGCTCGGAAGGGAGAGCACGAGCGCCACCGCTTCACGGGCGACGGTCGAGTTCATGATGGGCTGCCCGTCGATGAAGTTCTGTACGGCCTGGATGTCGGTCCCGAGCATCCTTCCGCCAGTGAGCCTGACGTCCAAAGCAGACGCTGCGCGGGCCAGTGGGACGGATGCGAACAGGGCGGAGATCGCCGCGTTCGGCACTTCGGCGCCATCGACGTCACCCCCAAGGAGCTTGGAGACGAAACTCCAGCGAGACAGAAGATTCGATCCCCACGCCTCGAGCGTGTCGGGGTACCCGTTGGGAGCAGCCCAGGCGAAGGGGAGCTGTCCCATGAAGCGCAGCTCGTTGCGGAGGCCGCGTGGATCTGAGATGGTCCCGCCCGTGGACCTCAAGCTGGAGACCACGAGGTGCAGGGGGCGCTTTAGTTTCGGGGCATTCCAGACGCTGCACTCGGCGAAGGACTCCCGTGAGAGGACGGCCCGCATGGCCTCGGCGATGTCGCCACCGGTCTGTGAAAACCGCTGGGCAACCCGATCGATGGTGACCTGCGGTGGGTCGTCGACGAGGAAACGCGCGCATAGTTTGCGGGCGATGTGCACCTGGGTGCTTGGGTGAGCGGCGATCAGGTCAAGGACCGTCTCGCCGTCCTGCTGCCCTCCGCCGGCTGGGATGGGAACGCCAAGGACGACCTTCGCACCGTCGTCGTGGAGGCTCGCATCGAACCGGAACTCTGCTGCGTTGGGGCTCGCTAGATCGAAGATCGTCCAGCCCGTCATGCAGCGAGCGACCTCGACGACGTCCGTTTCGGTGTACCCGCCGTCGACACCGAGCGTGTGAAGTTCGAGCAACTCGCGGGCATAGTTCTCGTTGGGGCTTCCACCCGCGTTGACGTAATTGTCGAGGTACAAGAGCATCGCCCCGCTCTTCGCCGACGCGCCGAGCAGATCCCGGAACGAGCCCAGCGCGTGGGTCCGGACGACCTCGCGATCATCCACCGTCTTGAGGTATCGCAGCCCGTCCGCTTCGCCGTCGATACTGAAGTGATCGGTCCAGAAATCGACGACCCTCTCGAAGAGCTGCCTTTTCGAACCGAAGGCCCGAACGATCTGGAGCAGGCGCAGTGAGTCCTTGACGACTCGGTCGCCGTTGTTCTGCGGAGGGTAGGTCGCGATCAACTCCGCAGCGCTCAACGTCCGCGTGGGGTAGGAGAGTAGCTCGGCGTCGAGGGTCGAATCGTCGATCGTGAGCGGGTCGAGCTGTTCGTCACGCCATCCCTCGAACCCAAGGGATCGGGCACGGGCGTGCTCGTTGGCCGTGTATCCGAAGGTGGCGCGGTGAACGAGCGCGAGTAGGTCGTCACGCTGCGAGGACCCCCTGGGGGGCACTTGCGCGACGCGCGTGTGGGACTGGGGTCCGGAGAATCGTCTGTTCCTGGGCATGGTCGGGTCCCTCTCGAGTGCGAGGTGAGCGGGCATGGCGGCGCGGCCGGCAAGCCACCGCATGGAGCCCCCAGGACCAACCCATCGATTCAGCAATCCCCATTCTTTCCGCAGCGGCCCTGATCCGCAGCCGTTCCGCCTTCAGTCGTCCGAGGGGCGGCGGAGGACGCTAATGAATTGTCCTGATGGAACACGATCGCCATCAACACCGGCACCTCCGTTCTACCCGGGCCACTCTGAGATGACCTTAGCGCCATTCTGGATCATCAGCCTCATCACCTCTTGGTTCGCAGCGTCGTCCTCAATCAGTACGACGCATCGACTCCTCAAACCATAGATCAGGCAGCCATCCAAACCGCTTTTGCTCGGATCCACTTTCCAGATCACGTAATCACCGGATCGATTTTCAATCAGTTCTGCGTATTCGTTCAACGTCGTTCCCTGTTGCGCGTGTCCGAAGTACGGAGCCAGGATCATTTTTTCGCTTTCGACCCGTGCCGTCGAGTGGCAGTCCCATGGACTGCCACTCGACGGCACGGGTCGAAAGCGAAAAA
>CAJXRJ010000671.1 GCA_913058555.1 uncultured bacterium | reverse complement strand
GCTCGGAGATGTGTATAAGAGACAGACCTTGGGCCGGGGAGATCACGATGCCGAGGGTCCGGTCCGGACCCGCGTGTAGGTCGAAGGCGCCGGCGTCGTTTCGAACGACCATGAACCGGCGAGTGCGATCCACCGCGAGTTGCATGGCCACCGGCTGGCGCGCGTCGTCTTGGGTAAGGCCATGGATCGTGAAGGGGGGGGGCAAGCCGGTGACGTGGCCGGAGAGCGTGATCCTGCGGCTGGAGGCGGGGGGAAAGATGTCGCCGAGTTGCAGCTTCCCCGATTCCGGACGCTCCGCGCGCACGACGTGGCGCCCGTTCGAATGGATGTCGATGGCCTCCGTCGTGATCCTCTCGATAAGGAAGCGCCCATCCGCGTCCGTGCGGATCTCCTTTCCGGACATGCGAGCGCGACCGGCGGTGGTGATGCGTACGGGGCGATCGCTAAGGGGCATGCCATCGGCCGTGAGCAGTCGGCCCTCGATGGACCAAGTGGGCATGACCTGCAGGTCGGTGGGGGGAGGCCCGAAGCGCGTGATCAGGGCGCTTGTCCAGATGCCCAGCCCGTCGACGGTGACGCACGCGAACTTGCGCACGTCGCCATCGATGATGCCGAAGCGGCCGGAACCGTCGACCCAGGCGGGTAGCCAGCACGAACTTCCGCTGATGCCACCAGCCATGTCTTGCAAGCAAAGATCGCGCATGTCGTCCGGCTCGCAGTTCACGAGGAAGTCGGCTGCGTCCAGGTCGGTGCCGTGGTTGATTTCGAGCCAATGAACAGGCCAGGTCTCGAGCTGCAACTCCAGGCTGCCTGTGGCCTCTACCAACGGCTGGTCGATGAGCATGGCCTTCGACGACTCCCCCGGGAGGCCGCGGGCGGCAATCCACTTGTCAGTGACGCCCACGTCGAGGGCGAGTCGTCCCTGCGCATCCGTCGTGCCAACGGGTTTCGGGATGCCGTAGAAGCCGTTACGGGTGAAGAGCTCAACGCCGCCGGCGGGTGTGGCCCCCGCGCGCAGGACGGTGACTTCAAGGGCCTGGGGTGCGGCCAAGGTCACACGCCACTCTTGGGTCCCGGGAAGGAGCTCGCGCTCCTCGACGATGTTGCCGTCGTGGAGGAGGTTCCACAGACCAGGTTCGAGATCCACGAAGCGAACGGTCTTCCCCTCGCTCAGATCCGCAGAGAAGGGCACCTTCGCGGTGCTGCCGTCGGCGGGCTGGAAGGAGAGCTCCACGGAGGGACGCCCCCCGGTGCTGTCGACGGTGAAGTGGATCTCTGCCGTGGATGTTGCGGAGAGCTCGGCCACCCTCGGCCCCGTGGGAACGGCATCGAGAGCGCCCTCCACGGGAAGAGCGGCGCCCGCAACGGTCCGCAGGGACGGCGAGGAAGGCGTGGGGGCAGGGTCTTTGCCACGGAGCTGAAGAACGGCCAGGGCGACGAGCGGAATGGCAACGGCGCAGGCGGCCAGCGTGCGTTTGCGTGGGACCAGGAACGCGGCCAAGCCGAAGAGGGGGCGCGGCTCCTCGAGGACGCGTGGGTCGACGTTGAGCCGTTCGACCTCGACCTTCAGTCGCTCGAACCCGCGGCGTGTGCGGGTGCGAACCGTCTCGACGGGAATGCCGAGCTCTTGGGCGATGGCCCGCGGCGGCATGCCGTCGACGATGCGCATCGAGATGACTTCGGAGTACGCGGCCGGGAGCTTGTCGATGGCGCTCTCAAGGGCTTCCTGGAGCTCAGCCTGGGTCGTGAGTTGAACCGGGTCGTCGGGAAAGCGATTCCGCGTGCCCGCGTCGTCGTGAACACCGGTCGTGAAGGCCACGGACTGCGGCCTGCGCGCTGTCTTGCTGCGCATGTTGCGCAAGCAGTTCTTGGTGATCGATCGCAGCCAAGCGCGCATCGCCTGGGGGTCGCGGGGGCGACTTTGGAGCGCAGCGACGAAGGTCTCTTGTTCGAGGTCTTCCGCGAGGTGTTTGTCGCCGCGCGCGAGCGAGCGGGAGATCCCGCGGACGTAGGAGCGCAGCTCGTCGTCGAGTTCGCCGTAGATCATGGTGCAGGTCTGTGGCCGGGCCCCGGCGAACCGTCTCTCCAGCCGGTTCACGCAGTGCGAGTCTTCAAGTGCCCCGAATCGAGCTCAGGGGCGAACTCTGGGGCGGGCTGCGGGAAGGCAACCCACGGTCCCTAGTGTCCCCCGCACCCTTTGTTTCGTGCGATTCTTAATCCGACTTCTTGTGCGACGCTTGCCACCGCAAGCCGCACTGAAGGCGGCTAGGCGCGGCTCGACATGGCTCGGACCGGGGAGAAAGACTCTGCGGACGACTGGTCAAACGCCTGCTGGAGATTCACGTGGGCGCCGCCCCCGAGGAGCGTCCCTGGGAGCTCAAAATGGTGGATCTCCGAAAGGGGCAACACGCGATCGTTTGCGACCCTGCGACGAATCATCTCAGGCCCGAGTCCATGGGGATCATCCAGGCCTGTGGCTGCGACGAGTTCCATGAGCGACTTCAGCGTCTCACCTTGGAATCGAGCGGCGCGCCCGCCCTTGCGAACGAAATCCAGGGCCTTGTTGCGCAGGGGGTCCACGGTCGCGACGCCTGCTGGGCAGTGGTTCGTGTGGCAGAGCTGGGCTTGGATGCAACCCACAGACATCATGAACGAACGCGCCGCATTCGTGAGATCGGCTCCCAGGGCGAGGCAGCGCACAAGGTCCATGGAGCTGACGACCTTGCCAGAAGCGATCAGTTTGACCCGTGAATGTAGCCCTGCGCCAACGATGGCATTGCGTACGAATACGAGGCCCTCTTCGAGGGGCGTGCCCACATGGTCACCGAACTCCGGCGGGGCGGCGCCCGTTCCCCCTTCGCCGCCGTCCACGGTGATGAAGTCTGGCCCGCTGCCGCTCTCGACCATCGCGTGAACGATGGCCATGAACTCTTCGGGAACGCCGACGCAGAGTTTGATGCCGATGGGTTTTCCACCGGAGAGTTCGCGCAGCTTATCGACGAACGCAACCAGTCCCTTGGGCGTGTCGAACGAGCTATGCCCCGGGGGCGAGAGGCAGGACTTGCCCTCGGGGATCCCCCTGGCCTCCGCGATTTCGGCCGTGACCTTGTGGGCGGGGAGGATGCCACCGTGCCCCGGCTTCGCGCCTTGGCTTAGCTTCAGCTCGATCATCTTCACGTGATCATGGCTGGCGCGTTTCACAAACTGATCAGGGTCGAACCCCCCGTCCTCGGCGCGGCAACCGAAGTAGCCGGTACCGATCTGCCAAATGAGGTCTGCCCCGGTTTCGAGGTGGTAGCGACTGATGCCGCCCTCGCCTGTGTTGTGGGCGAAGCCTCCCTCTTTAGCGCCGCGGCCCATGGCGCGCACGGCGCTTGACCCGAGGCTGCCGTAGCTCATGGCAGAGACGTTGAGGAGGCTGGCGTCGTACGGTGCCGTGCAATGGGGCCCGCCGATTCGCACGCGTGGGGCCGGTTTGTATTCCGAGCGCGGTTGAATCGAGTGGCCAATCCACTCGTAGCCCACGGCGCGGGCGTCGAGCTCGGATCCGAATGGGTCGTAGTCTTTGTCGCCCTTCGCCCGTTGGTAGATCAGTGATCGTTGCTCGCGGTGGAACGGTCGACCGTCGAGGTCATCCTCGATGAAGTACTGCCGGATCTCCGGGCGGACGGCCTCCATGATGTAACGGCCGTGACCGATCACCGGGTAGTTGGCGAGGATCGTGTGCTTTCGTTGGGTGATGTCGAACGCCCCGAGCACGGCCAAGCCACCGAAGGCAACGAGGAAGACGATGGCGGCGGTGCCGCCTCCGCTCGAGAGCCACGCTGCGGAGAGAGCGGCGAGGACGATGGTTCCTACCCACGGGGCGAATCGAATGAGCGACATGAACGGACGATAGCGGAGGCACGGGAGAATGAGCGAAGAAGAAGTTAGGGCTCGGGCGCTGATTCCAGGTGCAGCCCCGCAGGAGAGGCGAGCCCGTTAGATGAGGCGTCCCAGGGGACTCCGAAGTACCGTAGCGCCCATGAGTGCTGGCAGAGACCAAGCCGAGGGCCTACCGCTGATCGCCCTGACCGTGGGTGATCCGTCCGGGATTGGGCCGGAGATCGTGCCCGCTGCTGTCCAGG
>CAJXRJ010000670.1 GCA_913058555.1 uncultured bacterium | reverse complement strand
GTTCGGGGGCGTCCAGGTAGAGACTGCTAATGCGGTAGCGCAGGCCAGGGGAACGCCGCGAATACGGATCCAATCGCATGAACGGCCGCGCCATCATTCGAATCTTCGAGACGAGGCTCGGCGCGACGAAGTACTTGCATTCGTAGCGGGAGAGGAGTGTGCGATCGGAGCTCATAAATTCTTCGTGCGAATCATACGCGAACCCCTCCTGGGCGATCAGGGTTCGGTCGCCCGAAGGAGTAGAGGCTAGTCCCTTGGAGCACTTTCCCGCAATGGTTCGCCGGACCGCGTCATCGTTCGGTCATCGTCGCCTCTCGACATGGGCGTGCTTCTCCCCTACAGGCCGAAGAGGTGGTAGTTACCGGCGACGGGGGCCAAGTCTCCATTGGGGCCATTGGCGCCCCTTCTGTGACACAAACGCGAAATCCAGAATGCCGAGAACCCACCCATGTGACATGGGTGGGTTCATCCGGAGAAGAAGTCTGCGCTGATGGGAACCCCGCCGGCGCACTCTGCGCCCCTTACGGGCAGACAGGGATCTGAACGCCACCCGAGAAGACGGCACCCAGGGGTGAGGTGGGGTAGCGGTACCAGAAGTGGCCGATGACGTTGTCGCCGGCTGAGACGCCCGGTGCTCCCGCGATTTGGCTCCCGCTGAAGCCGGCACGGAACGAAATGCCCCGCCACCAGCCATCGATGGCCAAGGCCCCCCTGGATTCCTGGTTAGCCCGGTCCTGCCGTGGGCTCCGGGGTTCGGAGGAGCCGGCTGTAAGCAACGGAAACCCCCAGCAGGGCGACGCTGAGCCCGAGGAAGCTGCCCACGCGGGAAAGGCCCTCCAGGGCGCCGAGGTCGTAGAGGAACACCTTGAAGATGGTCGCTACGAGCAGGCCCAGGCTGGTCCAACGCAGGGCCAGGTTGCGGCGCCACATGCCCGCGCTGAGGGTGAGGGCCGCGAAGGCCGTCCAGGCCATGGAAATGGCGAGGTCCCTGTTCTGGAGCCGCGTTGGATCGATCCGAATGTGCCCATCCTGGGTGAATCGATTGAGCACGGCCGCGTTCGTCCAGGAGAAGGCGAGTATCAAGAGGAACGCCACCGTGGCGTTGGCGATGTGCCTCCGCAGTTCGCTTTCTTGTTTGAGGTGGCGGGAGCCGGCATAGGCGAGGAGAACCCCGAGCGCGGTCATGCCGTAGTCGATTGAAAGCTCGATCGGCAGGTAGAACGGCTCTGCCAGGAATGCGCGTCCGAGGAAGGTCAATCCCACCAGAAGCGCCGCGGCCCAGGCCGCCACGATGGACGCCGCTGCCCCAGGCTGCGGGCTCCGTGCGCGGAGGGTGAAGTAGGCGACCAGGCCGCCGCCCAGGGCCGTGGCTACGAGATGCCATTGGGCGGCGAAGGCGCGGGAAGCGCTCACGGCCAAGATCGCGGTGGCGAGGCCGATGAGGGTCATCCAAACAGGGAAGCCGCGGGCGGCTTGGAGCCTGCTGGACCTCGAGCGCAGGTGGAGGAGTCCGGCGGCCACCAGGATCATCGTGGCCAGGGTGCCCAGCGTGACGTGCCAGCCAGCGATGCTCTTCGCGGCGTTCTCCACCTGGAAAGCCGCGGGCCCCACGGCTGCGGCCCCAGCGGGAAGGACCGCCGTCCAAGCCAACCACTCGCCATGGCGGCGCAGCTTGGGCGTGATCGCCACGAGCACGGCCAGCGGTGCAAGGACCAGGGCCGCGGCGGCCGTAGCGTGGGCCCAAGGGGCGCTTTGGATGCCCGCCACTTGGGCATCCATGCTCCATACCCAGAGGACGGCGGCGGATCCTGCGGCGGACACGAGGGCGGCCTGGATGGCACCTTTCGAAGGCCGCGCCGCGGTGGCAGCCGCGAGGCTCGCCGCGGCCACGGCTCCCGCTGCGAGCTGAAGCGCCGCGAGGTTCGGGCGTGCCTCCAAGGTGAGGGCCACGATGGGGAGCGGCGCCCATAGCGCAAAGCCCGTCAGGGTCTTGCGAAGGGGAGTGTCCTTCCGAATGGCGAGACCGGTCAAGGCCGCGGCCGCCGCGAGGCCTGCAGCGGTCCATGGAAGCAGCGAATCGGCGCGAAGGTCGTGACCCATGACCCCTGCCACCTGGAGGCACAGCATGAGTCCGCACAATAGGCCCGTGGCGGCGCCCCAGACCGAGCTGCCTTTGACCCTTGACGCGCCGAAGAGCCCCAGCAGGACGAAGATCGCCATGGCTGGCGTGAAGGCGGCGGTGTCTTCCACGCGGCCCGCGAAGGTGGCGGTGCGTAGGAGAGCGAGGCCTGTGAGGCCGTAGGCCAAGGCGGGCGCGCCTCGGCGGACGGCCAAGCAGAGAACGGCGATCAGACCGCCGAGGCATGCACTCACCACCGTCCAGGTCTGAAAGGCAGTACCCGTCGCGATGGTGCCGCGGGCGCCCTCGAAGTTCGACTCCCCAAAGAGGGTGCTCACGAGAACGAACACCGCGGCGATGCAGGACCCTGGGAAGAACAGGAAGGCCTGGATGCCTTTGTCAGCGATGGTCGCTGCGCTGAGGAGCATCGCCGCGAAGATGGCGACGGGCCAGAGGCCATTTCCGTTGGGGGCTTGCCCGCCAATGAACAGGATGCAGGCGAGGGCGGTTCCGATGACCAATGCGTAGCTGAGTCCGCACGAGATGCGCACCAACTGGGGGTCTTCGGTGGAGGGACGACCGCTATTCGAGGGGGGCGGTGAAACCAAGAAGCCTGCGATCACAGCTCCCACGGCCATGGACGCCAGCCAGACATTGGTGTTGCCGCCGAAATCCTTGAGCCAAGCAATCAGAACGGCGCAGGCCCCTATGGCCGCCATGGGCCAGGCCCAGGTCCAGCGACGGATCCGGCCGAAGGCGAGAAGCACGCCGTTGAGCACGAGGACGTAACCGAAGATGCCCACGGAATCCGAGTCCACGGTGTCGAGCAGGAGCGGCGTGGCGAAGCCGCCCACGAGGGCGAACGCGGCCACGATGGGAGCCTTGGTCTTGACCGCAAGGAATAGCGCCAGGCCCGTGGTCGCGGTCATCACCGCGTAGGCGAGGGGCGTGGACACGAGCCCGTGCAGTCGAGCGGCGGCCCAGGAGGCTCCATAGATCAAGACCGTGCCGGCACCGCCCACCGAATCAGCGAGTGCCAGCATGCCGCGGCGGCGGAGGGGCGCGTGCATGGCGAGGCAAGCGGCTCCCACGGTGAGCGCCAGGAGGTCCCGTGCCGCGGGCCCGAGCCAGCCGCGTTCGATCGCGACTTGGACGAAGAAGATCCCCGCGAGGACGAGGGCGATGCCGCCGACGACGGCGGCGCCGCGGATCCCGAGCAGCCGCTCCCAATCGAACGGAGGCTCGGCGGGCTTTGGGGGAGTTGTCGCCCGGGGCCGAGGGGCGATCGGTCGTTGCACGGGCGCCGGCTCCGTCGTCTTCTTCGGTGTCGCAGCCGGCGCGTCGGCTTCGACGCCCAGTGCGGCTAAGCCCGGCGGCACGGCTTGGGACACAGGGAGAGCGGGCTCCGGCACGTCCGTGGGGGCGGCATCTCTTGGCGCCGCCGCGGAGGGCGTCGCGCCAGACGGAATCGCGCCGGACAGGATCTCGCCGGACGGGATCGCTGTCTGCGCCTGTTTGGCCCTCTTGGCGTGCAGTGAGTGCACCTCAGCTTGGAGCTGCCGAAGTTCGCGCTGCAGCGTGAGTACCGAGCTAAAGGTCCAAAGGGCGGCGAAGACGGCTACGCCGAATGAGAGCAAGAGAACGGCGAAGATGGGCTCCATCGCCTTCGAGTTTCGCCGCTCCCATGGGATCTTTGGGCTCTTCCGATGAAAATCTGAGGCGTTCGGATCAGAGTCCGAACACAGCGCCTTCTTCTAGGACGTGGAATCCGGCTCTCTTGATGGCCGCCGCTGCATCCCCGCCCAGGGCCGCAGCGGGGTTAGAGTGGTTGAGGTGGGTGAAGTAGACCTTTGCGCGTTCCGCGGCCGCGAGCGGCGCAAGGCGTTCCATGGTCTCCACGATGAAAGGGTGGGGGACCTCGGCCATGTCTCGGCCTGGGAGTTCTCCCGGACCGTAGAAGGTGCCGTCGATCAGCGCGAAGTCGACGGACTCGAGCACGCTCTCAAGGGAC
>CAJXRJ010000669.1 GCA_913058555.1 uncultured bacterium | reverse complement strand
GAAGGGCCCCGGGGGGAGGGCGGATGGCCGATCAGGGCGCGACGCGCGGCCGGAGTCATGAGCCCCGGCGGGAGCGGAGCATACCCCCGTCTTCAAGGACGCGGGCATGCCCATTTTCGGAACGAGCCAGGGATGGGGATCCCACGGCTCCTGGTCAGTCTGGCCCCACTGGAGCGCCTCAATTGCAGCGCTTCTGGGGCGCCCGGTGGACCAGATTCCCTACTGCACGGGGGCGTAGCCCTTGTCCTTGATGATCGCCTGCCCGGCTTCGGACATGATCCAGTCCATATATTCCTTCACCAGGCCCTCGGGCTCGCCAACGGTGTACATGAGGAGGGGGCGCGCGATGGGGTAGGTTCCGTCCATCGCCGTCTCCACCGACGGGGCCACGGCGGGCTTGCCCTGGAAGGACACGGGGACCATCTTCACGTGGTCCGTGGCGTAAGCGAGGCCCGAGTAGCCGATGGCCGACGGGATCGTCTCGCAGGCCTCGACGACGTCCTTCGATCCGTGAAGATCGCGGGAGCCGAGCTTGTACTTGCCTTCTTTGCCGAGGACGAAGTCGCGGAAGTAAACGTAGGTGCCAGAGTTGTTCTGGCGGCTGATGCGGATGATCTCGTCGCTCGCGCCCTCAGGCATGGTCACACCGAGCTGGCTCCAGCTCACGAGGGTGCCCTCGTCGCCGTAGATCTGCGCGAGCTGCTTCACGGTGATGGACTCGATGGGATTGTCCTTGTGAACAAAGACGGCCAAGGCGTCGAATCCCACGGTGTGCTCGACCGGGTTGATGCCCTTGTCATTGGCGAGCTTCCTCTCCGAGTCCTTCATGGCGCGGCTCGCGTTGGCGATGTCCACGGTGCCATTGATCATCGCGGAGATGCCGGTGCCAGAGCCGCCGCCGGTGACGGCGACCGTGCACTCGGGATTGACCTTGCCGTACTGCTCGGCCCAGGCCAAGGCGACGTTCACCAAGGTGTCAGATCCCTTGTTCTGGATCGTGTTGGCCTTGTTGCCACCGCCGCATGCGGTAAGGCCGGAGAGGGACAGGGCGAGAAGAGCGGTCAGGGGGAGAACGCGTTTCATTGGTCGGGGTGCCAGAGGGCGTTGGGGAAGGAAGAGGGCTCCAGGTTGAGCTGATGGCTCGGCGGGGACCCAAATGGCGAAGCGGATATGGGCCGCTGCGCGGGGGAATGGGCCTCTCCCGTGGGTGGGAGAACACCGGGTGCCGTGAAAGAAAGGGTCAACGGAATGTTAAGACGAGATCAAGGAGGAGTGGGGGGCCCTGGGGGGTGCCTAAGGCCTGGCGCCCCCGGGTCTCACCCATAGAGATCCACACGCAGGCGGAAGGCCCAGGATGTCGTCGTCGCCGGCCGTGGAGAGGGTGCCGCCGACGTCCTCGTTGCGCTCCGAGAACTCCCCGCGGATGTAGTTGAACTGCAGGCTGGCGTTGGGGTTCCAGTGCCAGTTGACGCCGAGGGTCAGGGATTCACCGCGACAGCCCCGGATGTCCTTGTTCGAGAAGTCGGCCATGGAGTAGCGCGCGGCCACCTGCCAGCCGCCACAGCCAACCCCGGGGGCGAGCAGGGCTTTTGGCAACGGCCTGCCGAGCTGCCCAGATTTGCGGTCCCATGCATGTGCTCGCCGGTCAAGAAGTGCGAGGCCTGGATGTAGCCGCCGTAGAACTGAAGGTCGCTGTCCATGTCCCGGCAGAGCCAGGCGTTCTGGAGTTCCGCGACGATCTGAGTGGGGCCATCGTTCCAGACGCCTTCGAAGCCGACGAGCTGATAGTTCTCAGCGCCACCGATTCGTCCGCTGACTTCAGGCTGGAGCGTGTCGCCGACGTAGGTTTCTTCGCTGGCCCAGTCGCGCATGTTGTCGACGCCGTAGCGCCAGTTCCACACGCCTGGTCCTCCGAGAGGCCTTAGGCCGCGATGCCGAGTCGACGAGCGCCCTGTTTGAACGCCTCGATGACGTCGGGTCGCCCGACTCGAACAGGCTGATGAACGTCAATGCGGCGGGGCTAGGAGGCTCGCGGCGACCGTCGGCGCTGCGATGGACTTGGTTCTGATCTGGGGGCTCAAAGGACTCAGTCTCCGAAGGCGGCTGGTGTGTCCGAGGCAACGTGTGTCGGATCGACCCAGCGGCTGAGGGGCGGGAGACTGCCCGAGCGGGCGCGGTTCTTTGTATCGAGGCGCAGTCAAGGCCGACAAAGAAGGCATGAAGTGGCCCCTGGCGGGTGCCCAGGGGCCTCAACACCCCATTCGGGCGCCCCTACTCTCTTCGGGATCAAGGGCCTTTCAGGAGCCCAAGGGATGGCGGAACGAAAGCCGATGACTGAGCCCGCGGATCCCCAGGGTGAGCTCCCACTGGAGCGAGTGGTTCTTGAGCTCCATTGGGCCCGGTGCCTCCGCCGGGACCCGGAAAACGGTCTCGAGGCGGCCAGCGCCGGATCTCGATGGCCGCGGCTCCACCGTTGCCTCAACGCCCAGCCCATCCCCAATGGGCAGGCTCTCGGAGTACGCGGTGCGGGTGTAGTGGGTGACCTCGGTTCCGTTCCTTGAGGTTGCCTTCTCGATGGCAGCAAGGGTCCACGTCGACTCGCGGAGCTCGGCCACGAGCTCCGCTGGCCCCGCGAGGAACACGTGGACTTCCGATCCTGGAACGACCTGCCCGGGCCAATGGCCAAACTCCAGATCCCGACAGCGATAGGTCGCCTGGGCCCGGCGCAGCGCGCGGATGGAGAGCGCGGCCCCGCCCAGGAAGATGGGCAGGCCGGCGAGGGGAACGCGCATCCCCACTGCCGCGCCGGCGAGAAGTAAGGCGACGCCCGGGAGCCATGACAGTCGCCGTCCTGCGTTCCATGGGATCGGCTCCACCGTCACGACCTGGGGGGGCGAATAGCCTTCTTGGGGAGGCGCGACGTAGAGCGATTTCTCCTGGGTTGCGATCACCGCTGAACCTTCGTGCACCGACGCCGTCAGATACCAGTCCACGTTGAAGTGTTCTCCGTGGTGCGTCGCGGGATTGCCCGGGCCGATCGGCGGGATCGGGGCCTCGTATTCAAATTCGGCCTGGCTCCCCGCTGCCCAGTCGCCGGAGTACAGCGAGCGTGTCCACGCCACGCCTACCTCGCGGTCCCCGCGGCCGTGGGTGCGCCACCCAAGCTCCAGGCGCAGGCCGTCGCACGCGACGGCCCCGTGGGCCTCCACCTGAACCGTCACGCGTACGGACTCTCCCGGTGCGATCGTGCGCTGGCCTGGCCCTTCCACCAGCATCGTGAGGCTGCATTTCGTCATTGGGGCGGCCTTCCGAGCCGGATAATCGGTCACTGAAGGGTACATTGCCGGGGGCCCTGTGATGGCCCCCGCGCGTCCTGCTTGCGCGGCCCTTGTTGCGCTGCCGATGACCGATGTCCTGACGGACCACTGCCAATGACCTATCGAATCCTCGCCGTGGGCGACTTCCAAGGCCGCGCTAGCCGCGGCGTCCAGGACCCGACGCCCGTGCACCAGCGGCGCCGCCGAGAGGTGGACCGGGACAACCTGGAGGAGCTCCTTGGCAAGCTCGGGGTGTCCGTGCGCTTGGCCTCGGGGGAGGAGCTGAGCCTACGGGAACTCGACGACTTCGAGCCGGAGGCTTTCGTCCGTGCGCTCCGGTCCTTTGATGAGCTTCGGTCCGTGCGTCGGCGCTTGAATCAGCCGGCGACCTTCGAGGCGGCGGCGCGGGAGCTTGGTGCGGTCGCGGGTGCAGACACCGCCGTGGCGGGCACCGTGGCCAACGATCCCAAGGCCCCGTCAGACGACCGGCCGGAGGGGATCGAAATGCCCGAAGGACTGTTCTCCGAAGTCCTCGAGCAAACCGCAGAGCGCGCCGGGGACTCGACCAGCGGGTCCTCGATGATTGAGTCCTTAGCCAAGCAGTGGGCCGCACCGTTCGTGGTCCCAGCGAAAGACCCTCGCCTGCCGGAGCTGCTCGAGGCTGTGGACGGGGGCATGCAGGCGCTCGCGCGGTCTGTTCTGAGGGATGGAGGATTCCATGGCGCAGAGAACGCCTGGCGCGGCCTCGATTGGCTCACCCGTGGCCTGGAGACGGGGCCGGGTCTGAAGATCGAGATGCTGGACGCCACGCCCGAGGAGCTGCGCG
>CAJXRJ010000668.1 GCA_913058555.1 uncultured bacterium | reverse complement strand
CCCCACAGCCCCTGGCATGAACCCCCGGCCGGGCTCTTCCCGCCTCGTCAGCTCAACCACAGGTACGACCTCGTCACCGCCATGCTGGAGGCATGCGACACCGAGATGGGCCGGCTGCTGGGCATTGCTCTTCCGCTGGGCTACACGGTCATCGTGTTCGCTGACAATGGCACCGCCCAACCGGTGGGCGGCGAAAAGGGAACGTTCAAGGAAGGCGGAATCATCAACCCGATGTGGGCGTGCGGTCCCGGGGTCGAGCCCGGGGTCGATGATTCCCGCGTGGCCGCCTACGACCTCTATCCGACCATTGCGAATCTCTTCGGCATCGCGGCAGGGAAAGGCAGTGGCTTTCCCATGCGCGGTCCCGATTCCGAGTCGTTCATCGAGTCCCTTCGCGGTGCACCGGTTTACCGCCGCTACACATACGTCGACCGCTTTCCGCTGTTCACTGACCCGCGCAGCACGCCTGGTGTTTGGCGGCGCGCGTTCCGCGGAGCGCAGTTCAAGTACACCGATTGGCAAGGCTCAGGGACGGAGCCCATGCTCTGGGACTACGTCGCCAACCCTGCGGAGGACAACAACCTTCTCGATGGGGCGCTCACACCGGACGCGCAGGTCTTCGTCACCTTCGCCTTGAACTTCCTGAGCCAGCTCTAGGGGACCGACGAGCCGCCTCCTCGCGGCGGCCGCGGGGGCGGTGATAGACTCGCCCCATGACGAGACTCACCCGAGACGAGGCCTACGAGCTTCTGCGTTCCTGGACGGACTCCGAGGCCCTCATGACGCACGCGCGGTCGGTCGAGGTGGTGATGCGCGCGGCAGCGGAGCGATACGGTCGGGGCGAAGAAGACGTGGAGGCCTACGGCCTCGCTGGCCTCCTGCACGACGCCGACTACGATCGCTGGCCTGAGGAGCACCCTGCCCGGATCGTCGCATGGCTGACAGAGCGGGGGGAAGAGACCATCGCCCACGCTATCAGCGCTCACTACACGAAGTGGGGCGTGTCCTACGACGAGCAGATCGACAAGGCGCTTGTCGCCTGCGATGAGCTGACGGGGTTCGTGGGGGCGTGCTGCCTGGTGAGGCCCGAAGGGATCTCCACGCTCACCCCCAAGAGCGTGAAGAAGAAACTGAAGCAGAAGTCCTTCGCCGCGGGCGTCGAACGCGGGGAGGTCGAGGCGGGCGTGGGGATGCTCGGCGTCGAGATCGGCGATCACATCCAGTTCATCATCGATGCGCTGAAGCCCCACGCCGAAGAGCTCGGCCTCGCGGCGGCTCCGTAGGGCATTTGCCTTCGGTCAGTCCTTCTTGCTGCCCTTCTTCTTGTCCGGGACCATCTCCTCGAGGAGGTCCTTTTGTTCCAGCCACGGGAGGCCGTCCGTGATCCACGCGGGCGCTTCCTTGCCCATGAGGTGCGTGTCGAACCATGCGCGCACGCGGTGGTGGTAGTCGATCTGGTTCGGCCGTTTTGCGAGGCCGTGGTTTTCGCCGGGGTAGACGAGCATTACGAAGGGCCGCTGTGCGAGGCGTGCGGCGTTGTACATCTCGACCCCCTGCTGCCAGTCGACTGCGCCGTCGTCGTCGCCGAAGGCCACGAGGAGGGGCGTGTTCAGGCTTTCGATGGAGAAGATCGGCGAGTTCGCGATGTAGGTGTCCACGTCACGCCAGAAGGGTCGGTCCATGCGTCCCTGACTCTCGTGGAAGATGTAGGCGTCCGTCTGGCCTGAGTTCCAATAGATGCTCATCGACATGCTCATCATGTTGGTGAGCGGCGCGCCCGCGACGCCAGCCGCGAAAAGATCGGTTTGCGTGACGATGAACGCGGTTTGGTACGCGCCCCAAGAGTGGCCGACGAGGCCGACGCGCTCGGGGTCGACCTTGCCGTCCTCCAGGACCTTGCGGACGGCGGGCACGACGCACTCGACGGCGGAGAGGCCCGGGTTCTGGGCGCGGTAGACGATGTCCGGCTGGAACACGAAGTACCCGTTCTGTGTGAAGACCGACGTGCTGTACGGATTTGTCTCCGACGGGTTTTGGTACTGGTGCAGCGACTGCGAACGGAGCTCGTAGATATACACGATCATCGGGTAGGTCTTCGTCTCGTCGTAGTCGGCGGGATAGAACAGCGCGCCCTGGAGGGGGACGCCGTTGGCGTTCTCGTAGTCCACCAGCTCAGAGTGGCCCCACGCGAAGTCCTTGGCGAACTCGTTGGTGCTGCTGACTTGTGCGGGGTCCTTGAGCGACGAATTGGCGACGAACAAGTCGGGCGAGTCATCGAAGCGTTCCTGCATGAACATGACCACGTCAGCATCCTCCGCCGCGCGCAAGCGTGAGATTCGCGCGTCGTCCGAGATCAGGGTTTGCATACTGCCGCCTTTGATGTGGCCATAGCCCGACACCTTCGTGCGATCGCCGTAGAGGCTGACGTAGAAGCCTTCGTCCAGATCGATGAAGCGGTCGTCGTCGCTGTCCGCAGCGATGCGTGCGCGGCGGTGACGGAGCGACTCCTCGGCGCCCCGCGTCAGTCGCTCGGGTGCACTGCCGTCGAACGTGAACGACCACAGGTCGTAGCGGCTGTTCAGGATGACGCCGCTCCCGTCTTCGAGCCAGCCGGCGACGCCGTACATGGGCTTCTGGCTCGTCAGGCTTGAGTTCTCTTGGTTGATGAACGCCGTGCCCACGTTCGCCGTCAGATTGACCTCCTTGCGCGTTTCGAGGTCGTACGACCAGACATCGTTGTCGCGGACGAAGAGGAAGTGGCGGCCCTTGGGGTCACCCGTCGACGTGTACTTGACGCGCTTCAGGACGGGCGTGCGTTCGCCCGTCATGGCGTCGATGGCGTAGAGGTCGGCTACGGTCGCGGAGAAACGCTGCTCCTCTTCGTAGGGGGTGTCGTCGTACCCGAGCGCGGCACGTTGGCCCTCGAGCACTTCGACGTCGCGGAGCTCGTCGTCCTGGAGCCGGACGAGGCGCGGGCCTGCCTTGCCGCTCAGCCAGAGTGCGGCGAGGTGGGTCGCTCGCTCGTCCGAGGAGGCTGTGCGCTTCTGGCGCGGAACGATGTT
This sequence comes from uncultured bacterium, assembly GCA_913058555.1. GTDB lineage: Bacteria > Planctomycetota > UBA1135 > UBA1135 > Saltatorellus. Next base: position 1,093 of record CAJXRJ010000668.1, on the reverse strand, counting down.
GATGTCTTTGGCGTGCCAGATCTCGACGCCCGGGGCCTCGTCGAGTTTCTCGCGCAACGATTTGGCTGGCGGGGACTCGGTGTCTTTCTTGGGGGCCTCTTCGGGTTTGGGGTCTCCCTCGGGTTCCTCCTCAGTGGCTTCTTTGGGGGAAGCCGGTTCGGAGTCGTCCTTCGGAGCGTCGAGGGATGCGGGTTTCTCTTCCCATTCAGATAGGCCGAAGAACAGCGCTGCCCCATCGTCTGACCAGCGCAGGCCGCCGCGGTCTACGATGTGAAGGTCGGCGGGGAAGGTCTCGTCCTCGAGGTGGTCGTAGTGGGTGAGCTTCGGTTCCTGCGCGGCGAGATTCTCGAAGGCCATGACCGTGAACGTCGCGTCCGCGTCCTCGTCCTCGTCATGTTCGGTTTTTGCCATCACGGCGAGGTCCAGCGCGTCGTCGCGCCAGGTGAGGCCAACGAAGTCGGCCTCCGCTGAGGCTAGGGTTCGCATGACTCCGGTCTTGGCGTTGACGACACGGACGGCGTTGCCGGTCTTGTCTGGGGCATCGACCGTCATGGCTAGCCAGGGACCTTCGTCGGCCCAGGCGAAGGAGCCGACGCGGCCGAAGTGGGTGTCGCGGTTGGTTGCTAGGTCCCGGATCAGGAGGTCGGCGCCGGTCTCTTCGCCTTTCTCGCTGGTGCGGCGCATCGCTAGGAACGCGCCGTCCGGGCTGAAGGAGAAACTGGCGATCCCGTCGAGCGTCTGGGGGGCGCCGCCGAGCACCAAGTTGAAGAGACCGAGGCCGTTCTCCACGGGCTCCTTCTTCTTCGCGAGGGCTTCGCGTTCGTCCTGGGACTTGGTGATGCTGAAGGCGAGCCACTTCCCGTCCCGTGAGAATTCGGGCGAGGCGCCCTGCTCAAACGTCTCTGTGGATTCGGTGGCAATGACCCGTAGCAGGAGGTCGGTCGTACCGTCGGCCCGGGCGATTCCGTAGGCGATCCACCGGCCATCCGGCGAGAGTTCGGTTTGACGGACGCGCTCCCACTGGACCCAATCGCGCTCGGTGGAGGCTGTCTCTTATACACATCTGACGCTGCCGACGATATGCAGTGTGTAG
>CAJXRJ010000667.1 GCA_913058555.1 uncultured bacterium | reverse complement strand
CGGTGAGGGCACCCTGCACCAGGGAGTTGAACAGGGTGCTCTTGCCTGCGTTCGGTGCGCCCACCAAAGCGATTCGGGGGCGCCCAGCGTGCAGCGTGCGTTGACGCTCCCAACCCAGGGCTGCCTCGACCCCCGCACGGATCACAAGCACCTGGGAAGTGATCTCTTCGAGGGGGACGTGCCCCGTATCAGCCTCGTCAAAATCGAGGCTTGCTTCGCACAAGGAACGAGCAGCATCCAACCGGGCGCGAAGGTCCGCGAGGCGGCGATCCAGTCCCCCGCTCAGGAGTGCAAACCCCGCTCGCCGCTCGGACGCGGAGCGGGCCGCCACCAAAGCCGACACGCCCTCGGCACGGGTCAAGTCGATGCGCCCATTCTCAAACGCACGGCGCGTGAACTCGCCGGGTTCGGCGAGTCGCGCGCCCAGACTCAGCACACGCTCGAGCGCCGCATCCACCAGGGCCGGCTGCCCCGGGAGGTGGAGCTCGAGAACGTCTTCGGCCGTGAACGACCTTGGACCGGGCATCCAAAGTGCCACGGCGGGATAGCCACATTCCGCGTCGTCGAACTCGACCTCAAAGACGCCGCGTTCCTCGGGGGAAAAGGGCCTCCCCCCCCATGAACAAGCTGCGTGCGCGATCTCCCCGGCGAGATTGCCAGACACGCGGAGCACCGCGCGTTCCGCCGCCCCCCGCGCGGACGCGATCGCAGCGATCGTGTCCGACAGGGATGCGTTCATCGTTTCTTACCGCCGCCTTTCTGGTTCCCCTTCGGGTTCCCTTTCTGGCCGCCCTTGCCGCCAGCGCCGCGCTGCTTCGCCTGCGCTTCCTGCATGGCGATGGCCTGCTCTTGCATCGCCTCGAGCTTCGCCATGAGCTTGCTCTTCTTCTTCGGCTGCTCCGTCTCGTCGATCGGCCAGACGCGCCGGATGACGGTGGACTCGATGATGCCGAAGAACGACGTCGTGATCATGTAGAGCGAAAGGCCCGACGCGTAGTTGTAGAGGAAGAAGCCGAACATGATCGGCATCCACATCATGATCTTCTGCATCTGCGCCGCCTGCTCGTTCATCGCGGCCGGCTTCGGCATGACCTTCTGCTGGCCCACCCAGAGCACGACCATCAGGATCGGCAGAATGTTGAAGTACTGAATCTCCCCGATGATCGGGAGGTACGTGTTGAAGTTGATCTCCGCCAGCCGGTCCGGCTGCGAGAGGTCCTTGATCCAGCCGATGAAGGGCTCATGGCGCAGGTCGAAGGCCACGCGCAGGGCACTGAACAGCCCGAAGAAGATCGGGATCTGCAAGAACATCGGCAGGCATCCGCCGATGGGCGGCATGGCGCCCTCTGACTGGAAGACCTTGGCCTGTTCTTGGCGCAGGCGCTGGGGGTCGTTCTTGTACTTCTCTTTGACCGCGTCGATCTTCGGCTGCACCCGGCGCATCTTGGTGGCATGGCGCGCCATGGACGTTTGCATGCGCCGCTGGAGCGGGAACAGCATGAGTCGCACGGTGATCGTCAGGAAGATGATCGCCCAGCCCCAGTTCCCGACGATCCCGTGCAGGAATCGCAGGTAGCCGAGGATCACCGTCGCGATGCCGTCGAAGAATCCAAGGTCCTCGCGCAGGATGTCGGCGAAGGCCTCGTCGCCCGGCCCGAATGCCGTAGCGTCCTTGGGGCCGGCGTACAGCACGAAGGATCGATCCGTCGTCTCACCCACCGCGGGGACCTTCATGCGGAGCGACCCCTCGACCATGATGTCGAGGAAACCCTCATCCCGGTCGGCAAGGTTCTCGGGCAGCTTGGCCCAGGCTTGGTCGTAGACCGCGACCTTGTCCGCGCTCTTGAGTGACCCGCGGGTCGCCTCGTCCACGGGCCGCATGAGCAGCGCGAAGTACTTGTTGAACGTGCCGAAGTAAGCGATGGACTCGTCGAGCCCGTCATCGCCGGCACTCACCAGCGTCTTGAAGCGCTCCCGGGCCTTGGCATCGACCGGCGAGATCTCGGGCTCATCGTCCAGTCGAGCCGCCACGGCCTGGGGCTCGGGATAGGCCGAGTCGTTGGTCTCCTTGCCCATGCCGGCGGAGGCCACCATTCCCAGGCTGAACTTCGCGCCGACCATATCGTCGGCCGTGTTCCCCAGGGACAGGTCCACGGTCAACTGGTGCTCGTCAGGCACCGACTTGAACGTCTTCGTCAGGATCAGCCCGCTCGGATCGACGTGCGTGAATTGCACGCCCTTGTCCCCAGCCAGGACCTCAGGCTTCCAGTGCACGGCCGACACGTTGGAACGGAACTTCCGAGAGGCCTCGGGCCCCAAACGGATCATTCCCGTGAGGAGGATTCGCTCCAACTCGACGGCGGGCTCAACGATTTTGACCCAGTTCGCTCTGTCTTCCTTCTCGTCGTCGCTGAACCCCACTTCCGTGAAGTAATTGCCGAGACGAATCTCGCTGATGCTGCCGCCGAAGCTGTCGAAGTGGACGGCCATGTAGCCGCGCTCTCCGGCGCTACCGAAGGTCACCCACTTGTCCCAGGCAGGTAGCTCCGGGATTGGTTCAGCATCGAGCGTCCCCGCGGGCGAACCTGAAGTAGATGCAGTGGTTCCCGGCGCGGCGGCGCCGGCAACGGAGCCGTCTTGAGTTCCCTCCTCGGCTGCCTTCTGTTCCTCGATCTTCTGCTGATCTTCCTTCGTACCGCCTTTCGGCATGTTGAAGATCTGCAGACCGAGGATGACGACAAAACACGTGAAGAGTGCCAGCGGTAGGCGCTTCTCCGGACCCATGAAATCTGTTGGTTCGGGGGAGAGTCGGCTCAGCGTCCCGCCGCAAGGCGATCCGCGAGAAAGTCCGGCAGCGCTTCGACCCTTCGGATCGATTCCGCCGCCGAGGCGTGGTCGTAAGGAAGACGGACGAAGGTCACGTTGTCCCCATCAAATAGGACGTACGAGAGGCGAGGATCGCCGTCGCGCGGCTGCCCGACGGAGCCGACGTTGACAATGGCACGCGACTCCTCCAAGTCCCCTAGCGCGTAGGGGCCGTGGGCGCTGTCTTCGCCCTTCGGAACAAAGTAGGAGCCGTCTTCGTAGAGCACCGCCGGCACGTGGCTGTGGCCGATGAAGCAAACGCCCCGTGTCATCGCGGCGAAGAGAGCGGCCATCTTCTGGGTGTCCTTGATATCCCGCGGCACGACGTACTCGCGCACGGGATCCCGCGGTGAGCCGTGGGCGTACATGGCCCGCTCGTCGGCTGCCGTTTCCGGCAGGTCACCGATGAAGTCCCAGTAGGCATCGGCGCGGCTCTTGTCGCGCCAGATTTCCTCCTTCGTCCACTCGATCGCGGCCCGCGCCTTTGGATTGAAATCCTCGGGGCTGTTCAGGAGCGCCTCTTCGTGATTGCCCTTGAGGCAGAAGCCTGCTTCCAACCACTGGGTCCCGGCCACGGGTTCCTTGCTGACTTCAGCGCGTGGTGAATCGCCCTCCGCCGTCTTCGCGGCGAGGATGGCTGCGCCATCGAGCACGGTCTCCAGCATCGCGGACTCCGGATCTACCGTGGAGCCGCCGACTTCAGCGGTCCCCATGGCGTCGCCGTCAGCCTGCGTGAGGTCGTCGACCGCGCCCGGATCAAACTCCGCGGTTTCATCGGGGTTGAGCTGACGGACAGCCGTGGGTTCAGCCACACACCGCGTCATGACCTGCTCGAGGCAGGCGCGGGGCTCCGCCCCGTACCCGACGACGTCGCCAAGGCAGACGAAGCGCTCCACGCCACGCTGTTCAGCGTCCCGCAGGCAGACCTCGAGGGCCTGGCGGTTGCCGTGGATGTCACTGATGACGGCTGTGAGGGGATAGGACAAGATTTGGTGCGGCTTCGAGTTGAGGCGCAACAGTATCGGGACCAGACCTGCCCGCGGCAACCAATGGACCGGGTTCCCGCAACCGGAGCTGACTCGGATCCCGCGGCCCGATCAGCCCGCGAAGGGACCTGCGGAGTCGAGACCCGCCGCTCCGCCGCCCTCGGGCACGCGTCGCTCCTCACCGTCCTCGTCCAGCTGGCCTCCTGATTTGCCTTCATTCCCGTCAGCCAACCCCGCGGCCTTGCCCTCGGATGCGGACTCCACCTGGGGATCGGCGGGCGCCGCCCCCGGGGGCGGGTTCTGGCG